>JAISFM010000246.1 GCA_031263605.1 Clostridiales bacterium
GGGGGCGGCGGGCTGCCGTGGATTATGCTCGGGCTCGTTTCAATCGGCTTGACAGGTTTGTCGGTTATATACCGACGGCGCGGAGCCGCGCGGCCCGCGACTCAAAAATAAAATAAAAATAAAAATAAAAAAAATAAGGAGTAAAAAAATGAAAAAATCAAGTAAAGTCAAGAAGGTCATAGTGGTTTGCGCCGTCGCTTTGCTGGCGGCCGTCCTGTTCGCGTGCGATACCGCGTCGCTGAATCAAACGATTTACTTTAACGCGGATTTTTCAGGTTCAAGGGTCATCGAAATCGAATTGAGCGCGACGCCCGCAGAGGACCCGGATAATACGTCTACGTCCGTTACGTATCCCGGCTTAAAGGGCATTCCGTATTACCGCATCCGTCAGCACGGCGACGAACTGAAAACGTATATCGAAAACGCGTTGGCGGCCGACAGTTACACCGCTGGCTATACGTGGGAAATCGAAGTCGACGACTCAACGCTTCAACCGTCGGCAAATTCGAAATACCCTAAATTTTATGACGGCAGCGAATTTATCAGAATCACATTCGCGTTCGATAACTTCGCCGAATACACCGCGCAGATGAGGGCCGTCGCGAGTTTCGGCGGCGCGCAGTTGTATTTTACCGCCGGCTCCAATACTTACGAATGGGAAGACCCGACGCTGACGGTTAACGTAGACGCGAAGACCGTAAGGTATACCGAAAAGGGTTCCAATACCAAATTATTGTATTTCGGGCTTTGGAGCAAAATGGTCAACGATCCCGCCATGGTCACTATCGGGACGTGCTATCATCCCGACGGCACGACATTTACCGTGGAAAAAGGCAACGGCAAGAACGATCTTTTGAACGACGGCGTCAAAGGCAAGAGTTTAGCCTTGTCGGCGAACGGTTCCAAGGGCGTTCTGCTTGCCCTCACGCAGGGCGACGAGGGCGCGGGCCAAGGCACCGGAAACGATTGGTTTGACGTGGACATGCTTCTGTCCGGCCGCAGCACGTGGTCGACTTTCTTTACGGGGCCCGTGACCGCGGAGGGCAATACCGTAACGTATACGGGCGGCAACCCCGATTTCAGATGGTACGTCGCCGACGCGGACGGCAATCCGGTCGGCGACGCGCTGACAACCGCGGCCGCCTATACGCACGTATTCGCTGCGGGCGAAACCTCTAAAAAGATTGTGGGCGTGGACGGCAGCGCGCGTTATATCAAGACGGTTACATACGCCGCGCCGACCGCGCGGACATGGACGGTGACCTTCTTGGATTGGGACGACGCGGTACTCGGCACGGTTACGGTTAACGACGGGGAGAGCGTCCCTCAAAGCGCGGTTCCCGCGAACCCTGGCATGAGGGACGACGGCAAAGTGTTTAAAGAATGGGAAGGCGGCCTCGATAATATCACGGAGGACACGACCGTAAGAGCCGTTTACGGCGATCCTGCCGATAGCGGCGAAGTCAAAACAGGCGGTTGCGGCAGCGTTTCTTTATCGAGCGGCGGCGGTATTATGGGCGGCGGTCTTCTGCTGTTATCGGTCGGCGCCTTGACGCTTGCGATGAAACGGCGCGGAAATTATTCCGTTCATAACGCGTAGGAAAAGTTTCGGAAATGGAAAGGGTCAAATATTCTGTCGCGGCGATTCTCGCCGCCGTACTGTGCATCGGAATTTTGACGGCGTGCCGGAAAGCCCCGCCGCGGTTGGACGCGCCCGTCGTCACGTTAGAGGGACGGTTTCTGTATTGGGACGGAATAGAGGGCGCGGTTCGGTACGACGTGTATGTCGACGGCGGGTATGACGGTTCCGTTTCCGATCCCTCCGAGGACGACCCGAATACTTTTTCCTATGAGTTTAAGGAAACGCTCCCCGGCAGTTACGCCCTTAAAGTAAAGGCAATCGCGGGCAAGGGCTTTTCCGACGGCGATTTTAGCGGCGAGGACATTCGGATAAGTATTAAGGGGACGCTGGGAAAACCCGTCCTCGCCAAGGACGGCGCGACGGTTACTTGGAACGCGGTGCCCAACGCTTCCGGCTATATCGTAACCGTCAACAACGCGAGCAGCCCCCCGCAGGCCGAAGCGTCTTACACCGTTACGGGCGCGCCCGGAAACTATGTCGTAACGGTTCGGGCGGCGGGCGGCGGCGACGTTTGGAACAACGGCGCGAACAGCGATCCCGAAACGGTTACGCTCGCGAACCTCGCGCCGCCGTTGGGACTGAACGCCGCGGGCGGCGTGCTTTCATGGGCGGCCGTCGCAAACGCGCGGAGTTATACGATAGCGATGTATAAGAACGGCGCAAACGCGGCCGCCTATACCTTTACGGCCGCGGGGACGCAATTCGATTTAAACGCTCAAACTATTGCCGACGGCCTGTACAACGTCAAAGTCAAGGCCGCGGGCGACGGCGGTCTTTATTTTGACAGCGCGGAAAGCGGTTCGATCGAGATCGCTTACGGAACGAGGCTCGATACGCCGCAAGGGTTGGGCATGAGCGCGCTGGAATTGTCGTGGGGCGCGGTAGTGGGCAGCGAGGGCTATGTGATAACCGTTCGCGGAAACGGCGCGCCGGACATTGTAAAGGAAGTCGCCGAAAACGTCGTCGCGCTGCGCTTGACGGAAAGCGATTTCGCGGCGGCGGGCGTTTATACCGTTTACGTTTCGGCAAAAGGCGGTAACGCCGGGTATATCGACAGCGAAGCGGCCGCGTATACCGTAACAAGGCTGGCCAAGCCCGTCCCGGTCGTTGCGGGCCGAAGGGTTAGTTGGGGCGACGTAGGCGCGGTAAGTTATGAGATTTCGGTTGGCGGCGTTTCACAGGGCGTCGCGGTTTCTCCGTGGACGAACTCCGGCGAGCCGGGCGATTATACGGTAGTCGTCAAAGCGCTCGGCAACAACGCCGATTTGCTTGGCAGCGCGAGCGATCCGATAGGGCAAACGGTATCCGACCGAATCGACGCGCCGGCCAATGTCCTTTACAACGGCGCGGCCGGCATTCTGTCCTGGGACGACGTCCCGGCCGCCGCGGGCTATAAGATTTACAGCGGCGAAACGCTTATCCGCGCGTTGGCTCCCGCCGATTATATCGTGAGCAACGGTTGGGTGCAATTTGAGTTTACTGCCGCCCCGGGCGTATACGAAAACATAGGCGTAGCGGCGGCGGGCGGCGCGGGGCAGCGGGACAGCGAAGTTACGCCCTACGCGGGCGGGGCCGTTACCGTCAATAAGATTCTGCGCGTTTGGTATTACATAGATCAACCCGGCCTTGCTTTAAACGGTTTGCGCGTCATGATAGGCACGGGAGGCGGTATGCAGGACGGGGCGGGCAACGGCGGCCGTTTACAGGATCTTTTAGCGGGCGGCGGCGGCGAGCAAGCCAATTTCCCGCTTCAAGCCGGGGGAAGCGATTCGGTGTTTACGCGCCGCGTCGATATCCCCCTTTTGGGGAGCGCGTCCGGCACATGGAAATTCGCCGTGGAATTGCCGGGCAATTCCAACGACCGCGATTGTCCCGGCGGCGGCAACGAGCGCAACCGCACGCTTGACCTGAGCGCGCTTAATCCCCTGTGGGGCGACGGCAATGTCCTCGACGTCTATCTTGTCTATTGGGTCAATCAAACGTTTACCCGCAGGTCCGACGCGTTAGCGGCCGCCGGCTTTCCCGCCGCGCCCGAGGTTGTCGGCCTTACGGTTCCGTCGGCGTTCGTCACAGGCGTGCCGGCCGGCGTGACCGTGACCGTAAACGCCGCGGGCGCGCTGTATTACGCGGTTTCGAGCGACGCCGTCGCGCCGCGTCCGGAGGAACTTGTCGCCGCGGGCATACAAAGAACTGTGGCGGCGGGCGCGAATACGTTCGCTTATACGCCCGCCGCCGCCGGAAGTTATTACTTCTATGCGGTTTTGTTGGCAAAAGGGGAAGTGAGCGCGGTTGCGTCCGCGCAGTTCGGCGTCGGCGACCCGCGGCTGGCCGTCAACGCAATAACGTTCCCGTCCGCGATTTCGGCCGGCTCGTCCGTCGGCATTACGGTTAGCGCGGGGGCGGCGGGCACGCTGTATTATATCGTTTCGTCCGGCGCGGTTGCGCCGTCGCCCGAGTATATTATCGCCGAGGGCGCGTCCGTGTCCGCGGCAATCGGGCAAAACGGCGTGTCCGTCGCGTTCGGCGACGCGGGGAACTATTATATCCACGCGGTTTTGGCGGACGGCGACATTGTCAGCGACATTTATACAAGCGCGCTTATTACGGTCAAAGACGGCGGCGCGCTTCCCGACGACGGCGTACCGATTACGAACGCGGCCGAGTTTCAAGCCATGCTTACATCGCCCGCGGCGGGTACCAAATATTACATCGTAAACGACATAGACCTTACGGGCGTGGCGGTAACGGCGGGCGTGGCAAACTTCTCGGGGCAATTGATCGGCTGGAACGGCGGCAGGATTATCGGCTTAACCCTGACAAGCAGGGGCATGTTTCATCAAATCCAGGACGGCGCGGTATTTAAAGATTTAATCTTTATCAGCCCGAGAATGAACGTATCGAGCGGCATTAGAGAGCCCAAGGGCTTGTTGGGCATAAGCGTCAAAAGCGGAACGGTAACGCTCGACAACGTGATTATCGTCGATTTTATAATGACCGTAACGGGCGGCGAATCGAACGCGAGCGGCGGGCTGTTCGGCGAAACCAATCCGGGGAACTCGGGCGCAACCGCCGTTATTATCACGAACAGTTACATAGACATTCGGATGGAAGGCGACGGCAATTTTACACGGGCGGGCGGCATTGTCGGGCGAACGGATAGCGGCGGTACGGTCGGCATCGAAATAACAGACAGTTACGTTCGTTTTTGGCGCGGAGAGGGCGGCGGCAGAGCCGGGGGAATCGTCGGCAACGGAAGCGACGGAACCTTAAATCTCGCCTTGACGCGCGTCGCGGTGGAAATCACTGCCAACGGCAATAGCGAGAACGGGGGCTTAATCGGCCGCCCCGACGGACTCAAAGGCGCGGTTACGCTCGTCGGGGCCGTGTTCTTCGGGGCTGCCGACCTGAACAGGCTTACGGGCCCCGAGGGCGACGCGGCGCAAACGTATACCTACGACGGAGAAACCGCCGCGAGAAATACCGCGCTTAAAACCGTCGCCGACACGGCGTATATCGAGGCGTTCGCGGACGGCAACGCAAACATATGGCGGGTTGACGGCGGCGTATTGGTGTTTTTATCGGCGCGGGACTATCTCGCGTAAAAATCCCTCGCCGACCAAATAAAAAACAAAACCAAATATAGTAAAACAAATAAGGAGAGAGACTATGAAAAAGACACGTATTCTTCGGATACTTTTAGCGTTCGCCTTGACGGCGGCCGCCTTGACGGCTTGCGCGAAAAAACCGGACGCTCCCGTAATCGAGCGGGATGGCGCGACGATCGGTTGGGCCGCGGTGAAAAACGCGGAAAGTTACGACGTTTACATAAACGACGGCCATGCGGCGAACGTTACGGAAACGTCGTACACTGTAACCGAGACGGAACCGGGCGCGTATACCGTTAAGGTCAAATCCGTAGCGGGTAAAAATTCGAGCCCGTTCAGTAACGAGGTTATTTGTATCGTTACCGGACAACTGGCAAAGCCCGCTCTCACGGTGAACGGCGGCGCGGTCGGTTGGCCGGCCATACCGAACGCTACGGGGTACGTGGTAAAACTTGACGGCGCGGCGCAGGAAAAGCAAACCGCGTTAACGTTTACGGTTTCGGCGGCGGGCGCGCACACCGTCACCGTCAAAGCGATAGGCGACGGCGAGATTTGGAGCGACAGCGCGGAGAGCGATTCGGTACAGGTTACCGTAGATACGCGGCTCGCAACCCCCGCAAACCTTGCCATCGGCAATTTATCGTTAAGTTGGGACGCGTCGCCCGGCAACGAGGGTTACGCCGTGACTATCAAATTCGCGGGCGCGGCCGACATCGTAAAACAGGCCGCCAAGGGCGTCGAAACGCTTCTCTTGACGGACGGCGACTTTGCCTCGGCGGGCGCATACGCCGTCGAGGTGATCGCCAAGGGCGACGGGGTTGCCACGACCGACAGCGCGGCGGCGTCTATCGCCGTGACAAGGCTGGCCAAGCCCGCCGTTACTTTAAACGGCAAAATTATAAGTTGGCAGCCCGTGGTCGGCGCGTTATCCTACGACGTTTATATCGACGGCGACCGCAAGGCCGAGGGCGCGGTATCCCCGTGGACGTTCACGGACGGTCAAATCGACACGTCATACGCGGTTTACGTCGTAGCGGTCGGCAACGGCGCGAATAAATTAAACGGCGTAGGGGAAACGCAAATGATGAACGTAACGTCGAAACTCGCTTCCCCCGCGAATATAGTTTACAATACGGGCAGCGGCGTTTTGAGTTGGGACGCGGTGGAGGACGCGACGGGTTATAGAATTTCCGCCGATAACGATTTCTCCGTTACGTTGCCGCCCGACGCTTACGAAATAGCGGGCAACAGGGTTAATTACTTCTTTACCGCCGCTCCGGGCGTATACGGCGGTATCGGCGTCGCCGCGCTGGCGGACGCCCCGTGGACGGACAGTGACGCGGCGGGCTTCGCGGACGACATCACCCTTGTAAAATCGCTGCAAATTTATTACTATAATCCGAATACCTTTGCTTCGCCTAATCCGCAAATCGACATACACACGAATAACACCACGGCGGGTCAAACCGGCAGCCCCGGCGGCGCGTTCCTGCTGAATCCCCCCGCTTCGGGCAGTGACGTAAAATTCCCGTTTGCCGCAAGCGGCGACGGTTTCTTTCGGCACACGGTTACGCTTCGCCTTTCGGCGGCAAACTCCGTCGGGGCATGGGAGTTTTCCCTCGCTATCGGAGAGGACGACTACGACCTCGACATGACCGCCGAAACGGGCAGCAGGCCCAGAAACGGCAGGCGCACCGTCAACTTCGATCCGCTCAATGAGGCGGGGCTGTGGGACGACGCGCACATCGGCGTAGTATACCTTGTGGTGGGCATCGACGTTGTATATACGGACAGGGAAGCCGCTTACGCCGCCGCCGTCAACGGCGTCGCCAGCCCTTCGAGATTGAGAACCGGCGTAATCACGGCCAACTTTGTGAACGCGCGGATTTACACCGGCCAAGACAGCGTGATCAATTTCGCGGGCAGGTTCCTGACCGGCAAGGTTTATTACCTGCTGGGCGCGGAAGGCGAAGACTTTGACGCCGCGTACATTAAAGCGAACGGCACGGAAATTTCCGTAACGAGAAGGCTTCCGGCGCAGGCCGCCGCCGACTTGACCGAGGAAATAACCGGGTTGGGCTTGGGCGGCGCAGGAGTACTGTATTTCGTGTTTGAGGATCTTTATGACAATCTCGGCCCCGTAACGGCCGAAACGGTTGAAATCGTTTCAACCGCCGCGGTCATTCAATCGGTTGTGATCGATTCGATCGTCGGCGTCGGCCAGAGTACGCGCGCGACCGTTCGCGCGGGACGCGCGGGTACGCTGTATTACCTTATTTCGCAAACGGCCGGTTTAACGGCGGCCGACGTTAAAAGCCAAGGCGTACCCGCGGCGATAACGCTGGAAGCGTTAGAGATCCCCTTTACGGGCGGCGTCGCGGGTTCATGGTACTTCTATGCGGTTTTAGTATGCGGGAACGAAGAAAGCGCGCTCGTTACCGAAAACTTTACCGTGAATTCGGATATCCGTATCGAAAGCGTAACGTTGCCCAAAGCGGTTTTCCCGGGCTATACGTTTGACGTCGCCGTAGAAGCCACCAAGGAAGGCACGCTGTATTATCTCATCAGCGGCGATGATTCTCTGGATAAGCGGGACGTTATAGACGGCGGGCAGACCGCGTCCATCGGTGGCTCCCTCGGCGTTACGCTGAAAGGGCTGGATATCGGCTCCAAAGAGAATAAATATCTCTATTTGGTATCGGTTTCGGAATCGGAATCGACTCTCAGCCTGCAAACGCTCAATGTCGCCGACGAGGCGATCGGCGCCTTTGCGGAATTGAAGGCCTTGATTCAGAAGACCGGGACAATAAACGCCCAATATTATCTGACCGACGATATCTATTGTACAGAGGCGTTCGCGGCCGCCACGAACAGCGTCTTTACCGGAGCGATTTACGGCAACGGCTACGCCGTTTACGGTCTGTCGCTTACATACACAAGTTCGAGCGATTACAGCAGGGGGCTATTCGCGGAGGCCGGCGCGGGCGCGCAGTTCCACGATTTGATTTTTGTCGATGCGAGTATTGCCGTCGGAAACGAGGCGGCCCACGGGTTATTGGCGGGGCAAATCACGGGCGGCGGCGGAACGGTTACGGTGGACAATGTCGCCGTTATCGGATTCACAATGAATTGCGCCGCGCGCAGCCGAAGTTCCGGCGGGCTTTTCGGCAATATCCAGATGAGCGCGGGCGCGGAACTGAACCTCGATATCACAAATTGCTATGTCGAATTTACTTTGACGGGCGTCGGGGGGCATCGCAGGGCGGGAGGCTTAATCGGTGAAATTCAAGGCCGAAGCGTCGCCGTGGCCTATACGGTCAACGTAACGAATACCTACGTTAAATTCACAACGTCCGAATCGGGAAGCGATAAAGGCGACGCCGTCGGCGGCCTGATCGGGCGCGGGGCGCAGAGCGGCAACGGCGTAAACCTTGCCCTTACGCTGAACTATGTCGTTATCGAAGCCGATATCAAGAATGCCGGCAACGCCGTCAACACGAACGGCACGGGAACTATTTTCGGCGCGTTCGCCAACGGCGGTTTATCGGGAAGCATAACGGCCGATAACGTTATCTTTATCGGTGCGTCTCAGATCAACAGAATCGGCACCGAAAACGCTTCGTCCGTGACTTTTACTTACGACGGCGCGAATCCCGTTACGGGTACCTCGTCGGGCATGGCCGCCGTCCTCAAAACCTACGCCGACATTCCGGCAGGGTATCTTGACGGCTTTGCGGACAACGGCGGGTGGAGGATTTATGACGACGGGGGTACGGATCGCTTGGCGTTCGTTTCGGCCGAGATTGGAAATACGGTCGCCCTTGCCGCGGTCAACGGCGATACGGACAGGACTGTCGCGGTTACCGACGGAGTCGACCCCGTCGTAAGCGGCGGCGCGGTGGCCGCGCTTGCCGAATTGGACGTGACCGCCGTGTGGGTCGGCGACTTCCAAGCGGAGTTGTTCGTCAACGGCGTTTCGTTGGGGCTGCTTTCAAACGGGACGAAGTTTGGCGGAATCTCCGTTACCAAGTATTATACCCGCATCGAGGTCATCTTTACCCAACTGTTTACCGTCGCAATCGAAAGCGACGGCGTCAACGGCACCGACGGCATTGTTTACGAAATGGGCAACGGCACGTTTACGGTCAAGCGCGGCGGGGGCGACGTGGCGAGCGGGGACAAAGTGCCGAACGGCTCGTCCTTGACCGTCGCGGCAACGCCCGATGAGGGCTATGTCGCGGAACTGTATATAAACGACATTCTTACCGAGAACCTGACGGTGGCCGTAACGGGCGACGTAAAGATTGAAGTCGTCTTTGTGGGTTACACCGTAACGGTAACGGGCGGCGTATACTCCGAGGGCGTATACACGGCGGCGGACGGTACGTTTACGGTGGCGTACAGCGACGGCGAGTATACTGTTAACGTCGCTTCCGGCGACAAGATCGCGGGCGGAACCGTCCTTACGGTAACGGCGGAACCCGAAAGCGGCTTTACCGCCAAACTGTACGTAAACGATGTGCCGCAGAACGGTTTAACGGCGGCAGTCGGCGGCCACCTTACAATCGAGGTCGTCTTTACCGCCGTACCCACCGAGTTCGAGGTTGCGATAACCATCGTTAACGGCGGCGGCGGGACCGTTACGGTCACGGACGGCGAAGCCGCCGAGATTGCGGACGGCGGGTCCGTACTTCCCGATACCGCGCTCAACGTGACCGCCGAGTTTGACCCCGATTCTTTCATCGCGGAACTATTCATAGGCGAAGCCGTAGAAGGGATACCGCTTGCAAACGGGGTTTCCTATGAAATCACCGACAGCGTAGGCGCGGATATATCGATTAAGGTCGTCTTTACCCAATTGTTTACCGTCACAATCGAAAGCGACGGCGTCGACAGCACCGACGGCCTTGTTTACGAGACGGGCAACGGCGCGTTTACGGTTAAGCGCGGCGGCGGCAGTGATGTGGCAAGCGGGGACAAAATGCCGAACGGCTCGTCCCTAATCGTTGCGGCGACGCCCGACGCCGGCTATACGGCGAAACTGTACGTAAACGACAGTCTTACCGAAAATTGGACGGTGACCGTAACGAGCGACATAAAGATCGAAGTCGTCTTTGTCGGTTATACCGTTCCCGAGTTTCCCGACGACGGCGTACTCATTACGAACGCGGTCGAATTTCAAGCCATGCTTACGTCGCCCGTAGCGGGTACCAAATATTACATTGTAAACGACATTGACCTCACGGGCGAGACGCTAATGGCAGGTACGGCAAACTTCTCGGGGCAATTGATCGGTTGGAACGGCAGCAAGATTATCGGCCTAACCTTGACAAGCAGGGGCATGTTCAATCAAATCCAAAACGGCGCGGCATTCAAAGACTTGATCTTGGTCGGCCCGAGAATGAACGTATCGAGCGGCATTGGCGATCCTAAGGGCTTGCTGGGCATCAGCGTCAAAAGCGGAACGGTAACGTTGGACAACGTCATGATTGTCGATTTTATAATGACCGTAACGGGCGGCGAATCAAACGCGAGCGGCGGGCTGTTCGGCGAAACCAATCCGGGCAACTCGGACGCGACCGCCATTATCATCACGAACAGTTACATAGACGTTCGGATGGAGGGCGACGGCAACTTTACCAGGGCGGGCGGCATTATCGGGCGAATGGAGAGCAACGGCGCGGTAAGCATCGAAATAACAGACAGTTACATTCGGTATTGGCGCAGAGAGGGCGGCGGCAGAGCCGGAGGAATCGTCGGCAACGGAAGCGACGGAGCCTTAAATCTCACCATGACGCGTGTCGCGGTGGGAATTATAACCAACAACAACGGCGAAAACGGCGGCTTAATCGGCCATCCCCAAGGACTTAGCGGCGCGGTCACGCTCGCGAACGTCGTTTATATCGGAACCGCCGATTTAAACAGGATTTGCGGCAATGACGGCGACACGACGCAAACATTTACTTACGACGGCGGAACCGCCGCGAAAGGTACCGCGCTTAAAACCGTCGCGGACACGGCGTATATCGGGGCGTTCGCGGACGGCAACGGAGACGTATGGGAAGTTGACGGCGGCGCGTTGGTTTTCTTGCCGGCGGTACCTTATTTAGAGTAAGAACAGTCCCCTCGGTTATTCGCCTCAACAAGGGGAGTGTACGAACGGCGTTGTGCCTGTTGTTAACAATGTTATTTGTACACTCACCCTTAACAAGAATAGTACTATGAAAACAATGCGAAAAAAAGAAATCGCCCGAAAGTTTTTACCGATACTCGTTGCCGCTTGCTTCGCGGCGTCCGTGTTTTCGGCGTGCAAACCGAACGGGCCGGACGGCGCGGGCGCGGACAAAACCGCCTTGCAAACCTTATACGGCGAAGTAAAGGATACGGAACGAAACGGGTACGGCGCGGAACCGTGGACGGCTTTTGTCGCCGCGTTGAACGCCGCCGCCGCCGTGCTGGACGACGCGGGCGCGACACAGCAAGAGATTGACGCCGCGCGCGGCGCGTTGCTGGCGGCGTTCAACGCGCTGGCCCCTTCGGAACCCGAGGGCGTCATAACCACCGCGGCGCAACTTGCCGCTATTCAACTCGACGGCGATTATGTTTTGGGAGCGGATTTGACGCTTACGGGCTTTACGCCGCTCGGCTCGGGCGCGGAGCCGTTTACCGGAACCTTGGACGGCGGCGGGCACAAGATTACTTCTCTTACGGTAAATCTCGCTGATTTGACGGCGGAAACCGATGAGGCGGGTCAAAACGCTTGCGTCTACGCGGGGCTTTTTGCGGTCAACAACGGCGCGGTGGCGAATCTTACCGTCGAAAACCTCGGCGTTGCGGGAACCTGCGCCGTATCGGGCGCGACGGTGTATGTCGGCGGGCTATCCGGCTTGAACGGCGGCGTTATCCAAAATTGCAGAGTTTCGGGCGCGATGAACCTGAACGCGGGCGGTTCCGACGCGAAATACCGAGGCGGCTTAATCGCCGCCAAAAACTCCGGGCTTATCGGCGGGTGCGCGGCGGCAGGCAAAATTGACGCGGAGTCAACTTCGGGCAACGCGAGATTCGGCGGTATCGTCGGGATTAACGAGGGCGGCACGGTTGTTTTATGCGCCGCCGAAGTCGATATCGACGCTTACAGCCAACTGGAAAACATACGCGCGGGCGGGCTTGCGGGGCAACTTTCCGACGGGGATTCCGTGATCGACAGGTGCTATGCGGGCGGCGGAGTGACGGCCGTGGCGGCTGGCGAAACAGTTTACGCAGGCGGTCTTATCGGGTATTTGGACGCGACAAACGACGTGGCGCAGCCGAATGCGCGGATCACCGACAGTTATTCCGTCGGCGCGGTTTACGTGGGCGGCGGCGGCAACGGTTACGCGGGCGGGCTGATTGCCCGCATCGAGAACGCCGGATACGTTTGCGAGGAAATTACGGTCAAGAATTGTTATTCCGCGGGTACGGTTACGCTTGACGTTACCGGCGGCAACAGGTTTGCGGCGGGATTGGCGGGCAGGGTACAGCGGCATAACGCTTCCTCTTTCGTGGCCGTCGACAACTGCTTTACGGTTTCGGACATATCCGCGGCGGCGGGCGCGGCGACGGCCGTGATAAAAAACGGCAACGCCGCGAACTCCAATACGCCTTGTACCGTTTCCGACTGCTTTTATTCGTCCGCGCTCACATGCCCGCAAGATGCGTTTAAAGCCGACGCGACGGCGGTATCGCCGGCCGGCCTTGCGTCCCCGTCGTGGCAACAAAGTAATTTGTTTTGGGACTTTACGGCTATATGGCTGACGCAAGCCGACGGGTTCCCTTCATTGAGGGGGCTGCCGATCTAGGGCGCGTTTGCACGGGACGGAAAAGGCTTCTCGCGATAACGCTTAAACCTTGGAAAAACTATGCGCAAAAAAGCGATAATTTGTATAGCGGCCGTTTTATGTTTCGTTCTCTCGGCGTGCGGCGCGGATAATCCGCCTCTTTCGGAAACGGACTATTCGCCTTACGTCGGCGTATATTATTGCGAGGGCGACGGGGGCGAATGGATTGAATTGTCCGCGGACGGCGGTTGGACGGACTCGGCGGGATTGTCGGGACGGTTCACCGTAGACAATCGACGTATAACCTTAACCGCCGGCTCGGGCGAGTCTATGTCCGGTACTATCCGGAACGGCGTATTGAATCTCGGCGTGCCCGGCGGCGCGGCGCAGGTCTGGAAAACGGGAGGCGGCGCGCCGAATCCGACGCCTTCGTATACCGTTTATTACGCGACGGGAACCGACGAGGGCCTTCCCCCGCTCACCGCCGAAGCGGGCGGCGCGATTGCCGCGCCCGCGAGTCCCGTTCGCGAAGGGTACAAATTTACGGGTTGGTTTGAAACGGTTTCCGGCGCGCCCTTTGAATTTGACGTTATGCCCGACAAGGACGTTTATTTGACGGCGGGCTGGGACAGGGGCTATAAAATATCCTTTAATACGGGCGTAAGCGGCGTGTCTATGGAGCCTATTTATGAAACGGCCGGCGCGCTTGTGCGCGAGCCGTCGCCGCCGTCTGTCAGGAATTACCGATTTTTAAACTGGCTGATAAACGGAGGGGATTTTACTTTTTCGGGATTCAGAATGCCCGCCCGGGACATAGAGATTGCCGCGCGTTGGCAATATTTCGAGCAAACTAACCTGCCGGCGGTATTTATCGACGTTCCGGCGGGATTGTCCGCGGTCGACAACGGCAAGGATCGGGACATTCAATACCCTTGCGAGGTCGGCGCGGAGAGCGAGGACGGTCGATACAGGATGATCGGCGAAACCGCGCGGATTAAAGGGCGCGGAAACGGCTCGTGGGGCGGCGGCGGCGCTAAAAACAGTTACAAACTTAAATTCGATTCCAAGGCGGGCTTTTTGGGGCAAACGCCCAACAAGCATTGGGTGTTGCATTCGGCTACGGCGAATTCGGACTATGGGGATACGTCCATGCTCAAAAATTACATGGCGTTCGAACTTGGCCGGGAACTTTTTGACGGCATTCCGTTTGTAACGTCCTCGGTCTTTATCGACTTGTATTTTAACGGCGGCTATCACGGCGTATACATTTTGACGGAGCATACCCGAGTCGACGAGAAAAGAGTGGATATTGCTTCAAAAAACGGCGCGGCGGGTACCGGGTTTTTGGTCGAATACGACAGGTATAGCGAGGCAGGGCAGCCGGAAAGGTTCAGGAATTACAGGGTTTACCCTCCGGGGCAGCCCGACGGCCTATTTATATCGCCGCAGATCAATCGCGAGTATTTTACGGTAAACGGCTATAAATGGCCTTTCGTCGTCAAGTCTCCCGATCCCGATGAAATGTTCGAGGGGGGAATCGCCGAAACGGCATACGGAAAGCAAACCGCGGATATCAAGGCGGCGTTGAGCGAGGTTTTGGCCGCCGCGCTCGACAGCGCGTCGAGTCCCGCGCGGTTTGACGATTTCAAGCGTCTGGCGAATGTGGATTCCTTTGTGGACATGTATATTTTGCACGAGTTCTTTAAAAACACGGATACGGGTTTCAGTTCGTTTTTCTTGGCGCGGGACGCTCGGACGGCCGCCGATCCGAACCCGAAAGTCTTTTGCGTCGCGCCGTGGGACTTCGATTTTACGGCGGGCGTTTCGAGGAACGATTCCGATTACAGGAACATTTATGTCGGGTGGGACGGCGTGTGTTCGGACATACGGGACCCGAAGACGTACAGCGAACTTTTTGTCGCGCTTACCCAAAATACGGAGTTCTTTAACAGGGTCGCCGCCCGTTGGCATACGCTTGCCCCCGAGATCGGAAACTTTATCGATACGCGGCTATCCAACGGTTTTTTCAGCGATTACAGATACGCTATGGGAAGAAGTATCGGCCTTTGGGACGGCAAAAGCCAAGCGGCGGGGGAAAACGCGTGGCTGTCCGCGGCGACGGACTTGCGCAATTGGCTGCTGAACAGGGAAAATTGGCTGTCAAATACCGGAATCGCCGCCCGAAACAGAAACACGGGTTGGAAAGATTTCAGGGTATGAGCCTCTTAAAAAATCCCGCGTTCGGTTCAAGGGCGCCCGACGGGCGATAGTGTGAGCGGAAAAAGAATGAATAAGGAAGAACACTTAAAAATCTATCGGAAAAGGTTGGCGGCGGAAGCGGCTGTAAAATCGGCCGTGACGGCGGGGATTTTCGGATTGGCGGCGGCCGTATCGGCGACTGCCGTATGCATGATCGCGCGGTTCAACGGGATATGGATAGCGGTACTGGCGGGCGTTCTCGTGACGGCGGGGTTAAGCGTCCTGTTCTATTTCAAGAAATTCAAGCCGACCTTAAAAAATACGGCGGCGCGGATAGACCGGACGGGGTTAGACGAGCGCGTATCGACCATGATTGAACATGCGGGCGACGCATCTTTTATCGCGCGGAAACAGCGCGAGGACGCGCGGATTACATTAGAAACGGTGAACCCCAAGCGGGTTAAACTCGGCGTTTCTAAAAAACGAATCACGGTACTGGCCGTTGCGTTCGCGCTTTTGATACCGATGCTGATATTGAACGCGTCGATCGCGAGAGCCGCCTTGTCCACGGGCTTTGCCGCCGTAACGTTCGACTATCTCGACGGCAACAAAGTGACGCTGCAAGCGGAACGCGGCAAATTGCTCGAACGGCCGATCGGGTTAAAGGAATACGGTTACGAAAACTCCGACTGGACGTGGTTTCTTGACGCAAACTTTAAGAACAAATGGGATTTTAATAACGACCGCGTGGGGCGCGATATGACGCTTTACACCGACGGGCGGCGCGACGCGGATATTCGCGGCCCGTGGACGGTGCGGTTCGATTCCGCGGGCGGCACGCCGGTCGAAACCGCGACGGTACCGAATAACGGCAGGCTCGCAAAGCCCGGCGATCCGATACGCGATGGGCATACGTTTGAAGGCTGGTTTAGGGCGTGGGACGGCGCGGAATATGCCGACGAATGGAATTTTGACGACGGCGTAGAGGGCAATATGGTATTGTTCGCGAAGTGGGCGGCATATGTGGCGGTAATGTTCGATTCCATGGGCGGGAGTTTTATCGAGACGGTATACGCGCCGCGCAATTCCCTAATCGCCGCGCCGCCAAACCCGGGGCGGCAGGGCTATGAATTTGACGGATGGTATTCGGACAAATCCTGTACCGCCGCGTGGAATTTTGCGGAAAGCCGCGCGGCGGCCGACATGACGCTGTACGCCAAGTGGCTGCGGTATTATCGGGCGGCGTTCGACGTTATTGCGACATTGGGAATTTCACCCTCGATAATCGAATTTTTGCCTCTCGACGAAATCGAATTACTGTCCTCCGCATTTCCGCCTATATTTGCGTTGGAGGGGTCGGCTATACGGCCGCCGACGATAGCCGACCCCGACAAGTTCGACGGCAATAAGTTTATTTTTGTCGATGAAAACGGCGGCGCGGTTATCGTGCTGAACGAGAATCTCGCGTTCGGGATAGGCTTTTGGCTCAAACTCCCCCAAGGCGCGACGGAAGCGGAAATAGCGGAGATAGCGGCCGATCCGACATTGGCGGCGCCGCTGATATGGGACTTCGGCGCGGACGTTGTGACGGGGGATATGACGCTGTACGCGCTGTGGCTGCCCCTGTCGGAGGTCCCTCCCGTCGTTCCCCCGGACGGCCCATACGAGGGCGACCCGACGGAGTGGGAGTTCATAGACGGGGAAACGGTATTGACCCCGGATTTACTCGATAGATACAGGGATCAAGCGTACGCGGATTTGGCGGCGGGAATCGATATATCGGAAAATACGCGCAGAATCATCGAGGACTATTTCGGCATAGCGTTGCCGAGACTGCTCCCATAGGCGTGCCGTCGGTAAACCCGCCGCGAAATTAAGACCCGTCTCAATTTCGCCCGCTTTTTAATTTCGCGGCAAGCCCGATAGAAAGAAATAAATAGAGAGGAAATCAAATGGTAAAGAAAACGGACGCCGGGGAGAATACCGCGGCCGAACCCGAAACGACGGAAACGCGGGAAATCGAGTTGACCGAAGACGGATTGAAGCGTTTCAGCGTTCGATGCGAGAATATCTTCGAGCAACTCGGTAAAGACATAATCGGTCAGAAAGACGTCGTGGACGGCGTAGTCATCGCCATGATAGCGGGCGGCAACGTTCTGTTAGAGGGCGTCCCGGGCGTAGGCAAAACGCGTTTGGTACGTTCGCTCGGCAGGGTTTTCGGCTTGCCGTTTTCCAGAATCCAATTTACGCCCGACCTTATGCCGGCTGACGTTACGGGAACCAACATCATCGTCAAGGACGGGAAGGGCAATTCCGCGTTTGAATTCCGGCCCGGCCCTATTTTCAGCAATATTATCCTCGCGGACGAAATTAACCGCGCCACGCCCAAAACGCAGTCCGCGCTTTTGGAAGCCATGCAGGAACATACGGTTACCGTAATGGGCGTTTCGCGCAAACTTAACGAGCCGTTTTTCGTTTTGGCCACTCAAAACCCGATCGAGCAGGACGGCACGTATCCGCTGCCCGAAGCGCAGACGGACCGCTTTATGTTTAAACTTATCGTTACTTATCCCAACGCGGAGGAACTGAACAGGATAGTTGGCATTACGCAAATTACCATGGAGGAGACCGCCGACACGGCGTGTAACGCGGAGCAACTTTTATCCATGCGCAAAACCGCCGGGCAAATCATAGTATCGGACGATGTTATGCGGTACGCCATGCGGCTTGTAATCGCCACGCAGCCTAACGGGGAATGCCCGGCGGCCGTATCGAGAAAATACGTGCGTTTCGGCGCGAGCCCGCGCGCCGCGCAGGCGTTGATTTCCTGCGCCAAGGTCCGCGCCCTGATGCGCGGCCGTTTTAACGCCGCTTATTCCGATTTAAACGCGCTGGCGTATCCCATTTTGCGCCACCGCATCAAAGCCAACTTCGAGGCGATTACCGAGCGCGTCACGACGGACGATATAATAGCCGAGATTATCAAGGAGGCCGATAAAGCGTTAGGCATAGCCCCGGGCATGTCGGCAAGGAACGGTTAGCCATGAAAGAGAGGATAATAGACGACGATTTTATCTGCCGCCTCGAAACGATGGCCTTGTATCTGCAAAACCCCATGCGGGGCTTTTTCGGAGGCAATCACCGCACCGATTCCTACGGCCAAACGGTGGAGTTCGCCGATTTCCGTGAATATGTTTTAGGCGACGATATAAGGTACGTGGACTGGAATTTGTACGGCCGTTTTGAAAAACACTTCGTCCGGCTTTTTGCGGACGAGCGGCAAATGCACATGCGAATCTTTTTGGATTGCTCCGCCTCTATGGAAAAGGCCGACCGCGAAAAAGCGCGTTTCGCGTTGCGCGCGACGGCGGCTTTGGGTTTTCTGTCCGCGCAAAACATGGACAAAACGTCATTTCTGTTTATGAAAGGCGGCTTTGCCGACAACCCCTGCGGCTTGATGACGGGGAAAAATTCGTTTTATCTGAATCTCGCCCGCTTGGAGGAACTCGAATTTAAAGGCGAAACCGATATAGAAAAGGCCGTAACGAATTATTCGGATGACGGTACTAACGACGGTTTGACGGTTATTATTTCCGATTTCTTGACGGAAAGCGATTGGAAAAAAGCCGTCGATTACCTCATTTTCAGGAAAAGGCAGGTTATGCTTATACAAGTGCTCTCCCCGGAGGAGTTGAATCCGTTTAATAATAACGGGAGGATGTTTCTCCGCGACGCGGAAGCGGGGGACATAACCGATGAAAGGCACATGAAAATGAAGATAACCAAAGCGCATATCGAAGCCTACCGCGATGCGCTCCGCGATTTTAAAGCGGGCATAAAGGCGTTTTGCGCGTCGCGCGGCGTGACCTTTCTTTCGGCCGATTGCGGCGAGCCTGTGGATAGATTTCTTTTCAGGGAATTGTTAACGGCGGGTACGGTTAGATGAATTTACTTATTCCGTTGGGTTTATTGGGCTTAATCGGCCTGATTATTCTCATTTTTATCTATATACTGAAACCCAAGTACGAGGAAAAAATCCTTTCAAGTACTCTTATTTGGAAGTTGAGCCTGAAATATATCAAACGCAAGGCCCCTTGGCAATGGCTGAAAAACTCCGTTATATTTCTTTTGCAGTTTTTAACGGTCGCTTTGCTCGCGTTTATGATGGCGCGCCCGATTTTTGCCCGTTCGATCGAAGCCGAGGACGTGATTATAGCGCTGGAAACGTCGGCGGGCATGAGGGCGGAAACGGGCGGCGCGACGCGCCTTAGCCGCGCCGTCGAGGAGATAAAAAAAATCACGAAAGAAACCGTGGAAAAAAGCAACAAGGTCAGCATTATCCTCGCGGGCGAGGAGGCAAGGCTTATCGTTGACCAAACCCAAAACGCGGATACGGCGGAATGGGCTTTAAGAAACGTTTCCGCGTCTTTCGGCGGCGCGGATTTGGACGCGGCCGCCAAACTCGCCGAAACGCAACTCAAAAACAATCCTAATTCAAGGATCGTTTTCTTTACGTGCAGAAACTACGCCGATCCGGGCGTAGCGGAAATCCGCAATATGTCGGTCGGCGATTGGAACGCCGCGATACTCGGGGCGAACTATGGGCTTAAAAACGGCTTTCTGGCGTTTACCGTCGGCATAGCGAATTATAACGCCCCCAACGG
Source organism: Clostridiales bacterium (assembly GCA_031263605.1). Taxonomy (GTDB): domain Bacteria; phylum Bacillota; class Clostridia; order Christensenellales; family DUVY01; genus BNZQ01. Next base: position 19,928 of record JAISFM010000246.1, read on the forward strand.
CGGCGGGGCCTTAAATATCCGCGCCGATATCGATATTATTGAAAACGGCGCGGTTAGGTCGGTCGCTATGGGCCCGTTTCCCGTTGCCTTGGACGGCGGCGGGCGAACCGATTTCGAGTTTAATACCGCGGTAAGCGGCAAACCGCTCACCGCGTTCGAGTCCGCAAAGTTTTCGCTTGCGAACGCGGACGATTCTTTTCCTTACGACAATGCGTTTTTTCTCATTCCCGAAAAAGACGAGCGGTTTAAGGTTCAAATCGTAAGCCCGACCGCCGTAAATTATTTGCGCTCGATACTGGAAATGCAAAGCGGCTCGGCCGTTACGTTTATCGATTTAAGCGTGGAAAACCATCCCGATCCGAATATCGCGCAAAATTACAGGCCGCCGGCGGCCGAAGGCTACGACCTTTATGTATATGAAAACTACCTGCCCGAAGAAATACCCGGGGACGGCTCGGTTTGGTTCGTCAATCCCGACGCCGAACTCTTTGCCGAACGTTATGCGCGGGAAACGGGCGTAACCTTTTTAAGCGAACGCGTCGGCACAATCTATCCGGGCAATCCCGCAAAAACCGCGGAAAACGCTTTTAAATTCGCCGCGGGAGCCGACGCGGCGGCTGCGGGGTACGAAGCCGTTCTGAACTTTGCGGATCCGACGGGAATCAGCGCGACAAAATACAGGCCTATCGACTTTGACAAAAATTCGGGCTGGGCGAGTATCATGCTGTGCGGGTCGGCCGAAAACGCGACGGACACGGTTTTCGCCTTAAAAAACGAGGCGGGAATCAAAACGGCCGTCTTGTCGGTGGATTTGCGATTTACGGATATGCCGTTAAATTTAATGTGGCCCGTTTTTATAAGCAACCTGTATGAGTATTCGACCGTAACGACGTTGAAAAAACACGTTTACGACGTCGGCGAGACAATAAACCTGCGTACAAAGCCGACGGCGGTCGAATTAACCGTCACGGGCGCGGGGCAGCCCGCCGAACGGCGGCCGCTGACCTTCGGCAATTTTTCGGTAAGCAACGAAATCGAGTACAAGGAATCCGTGCCGGGGCTGTATACCGCCGCTCAAATTTTTGACCGCAAGGAGCCGGCGACGGATATGTTTTTCGTTAAAATCCCCGAATCCGAAAGCGATTTTGCCCGAACGGGGCAAAGGTTGCCTCCTATCGCCGCGCCGTCGGATACGGGCGCGGGAACGATAGACGATAATTACGATATTTACGTTTATCTTGCCGCGGCTTTGCTGGCTTTAACGACACTTGAATGGGGGTTGCAATACCGTGAACAGTTTTAGTATTCATTTCGCATATCCGTGGCTTGCGTTATTGGCGATTCCGGTTCTCGGGCTTGCGTTGTGGCCGTATTTTAGGCGAAAGAAGAAAAATAGGCGGTCGGTGAACCGTATGCTTTCGCTTGCCGCCCATATAACCGTCGCGGTTCTTTGCGTCGGTATGCTTGCGGGCATGACTTTTCACACCGAGAGGCGGGACAACGGGAATAACGTTATATTATTGGTGGACGTTTCGGACAGCATGGAGCCGCTAAAAGGCGAAAGGGACAATTTTATAAAAGCCGTTTTCGACGCGGAGGGCGGCGGGGACTGTAACATCGGCGTCGTTGCCTACGCGAACGGCCATGTTTATTCGGTCAGGCTCGGCCCCGATTCGAACTATAACGATTACGCCGCCGCGCCGGCGAACAAAAAGCCCGACGCGAGCGCGACGAATATCGGGGAAGCGTTGATTTACGCCCAAAGCCGCTTAACCGATCGGGGGAGAGGGCGGATAGTCCTTTTGACCGACGGCCTCGAAAACGAGGGGAACGTTTTGGCGGCGGCAAGGTCGGTCGCGCAAGACGGCGTCCGCATAGACGTTAAATACTTTGAACGCCCGAAATACGACGGCGAGATTCAGATCGTCGGCGTTGAAATGCCGGACGCGGCGCGGCGCGGCGAGCCTATGCAAATAAAAGTAACGGTTCAAAACTCGGCGGCGGGCAAAAACGCAAGATTGGAGTTATACGATAAAACCGATCGGGGCGCGGGCTTTTTTTCAACGGACGCGCAAGGCGGCGCGACGCTTACGCCTGATAAAAAGTTATTTAGCGGCTCGCAAAACTATTTGTTGGGCGGGGGAATCGAAACGCTTATATTTGAATACAGGGCGACGGCGGGCGTTTTTCACGAACTCCTTTTCGCGGCGCGCCTCGACGGCGATACGATCGAGAATAATAATTTTTACTTCGCCTTTTTCACTAACGGCGAGAGGAATCTTTTAATTCTCACGGGGCAGGGCCAAAACGCGGGCAATTTACGGGAAGCGGCAAGCGGCTTTGACAACGTAGACGTTAGGAACGCCGCCGACGCCCCTTTGACCGTCGCGGGCTTGCGGGAGTACGACGAAATCGTTTTGATGAATCTATCGCGCGCCGATTTGTCCGGGGTCAAAGAATTGGAAACGAACATTCAAGTTTATGTGCGCGACTTCGGCGGCTCGCTTTTGGTTTCTGGCGGCGACAACGCTTTCAAAGAAGCGGATATGAAAGAGACGGCGTTCGAGGAAATGCTCCCGGTCAAGTCCGCGACGGCGGCCGCGCCCGTGGCGTTAACGCTCGTTATGGATATATCGGGCAGTATGCGCGATAATTACGTGAACGGCAGGCAGCGGATGGCCGTAGCGAAAGACGGCGCCATAGCCGCTCTCGACGCGTTGGGCGACAACGATTACGTGAGTTTGATTACGTTCGGCGGCGGCGCGTGGGCCGAGTGGCCGCTCATGCCCGCGAGCCGAAAAAACGAGAAATTTAATAGGCTCAACCCAAAAACGGGAGTTCTTGAATACAAAGACATGTACGAAATTGTCCGCGGGATAGAAACGGTAACGGGCACGCACTACGACGCCGCCTTGCAAGAAACCGTAAACGTATTTTCCGCATTTCCCGCTTCGGACGTAAAAAAGCATGTGATATTCCTGACCGACGGCGGGCCGACGCAGGGCTATGAACAAACTTACAGGAGGGATATCCAATATCTTCGGGAGCAAGGCGTTACGACCTCGGCGATCGCTATAAGTTTGGAAGAGGGCGGCGGTTCGGTGGCGGCGTCCTCCGCGCGCATTCAAGAAATCGCGGCTTTGGGCGGCGGCAGGGCGCGCTTGCTGTTGAGTAACGCGGATATATTGACGTTGCCGTCGGTCATGGCCGATGAAACGCGGACGGTAAAAAACGCGGAGATCAATTACGAAACCTTTACGCCCGCGATCCGCGACCACTCGTTCGCGACGGCCGTCCCGCAACTTTCGGGCTATAATGGGTCGATATTAAAAGAGGGCGCGCGGCAGGTTCTTTATAAGGTAAATACCGATAAGGCCGACGAGCCGATTTATGCGGTATGGCAATACGGCGGCGGCCGCGTAGGGAGTTTCCTGTCGGATTTAAGCGGCGATTGGTCGGCCGATTATTTTACCGATCCGAACGGCGTTCAATTTATCCGAAGCGCGCTTGACGATTTGTCGCCCCCCGTTTACGGCGGCGCGGCCTACGCGGACGAAAACATAGAATTTACATACGGCAATTACATCGCTTCGTTTAGGATAAGTTCTCCGTCCCAAACCTCGGACACGCTGGAAGTTACGGTCACCGATCCCAACGGCGATCAATATCAAGCGTCGGTAAAAAGGCAATCGCGCGATTCTTTCTTTGTGACTTTTGAAACATACGCGCTTGGCGTATACGATATTCAAATCGTGAAAAAGGACGCAAGCGGCGCGATCGTCGCCCTTAACGCGGATCGGACGAAAGATGTTACCGTTGTTAAATCGGTATTTTCATATTCCGCCGAATACGACGCGTTTCCGGCGGGTACGGTTGACGAAAACAGGGAATTTCTCGTCCGGCTCGCCCAAATCGGCAACGGAAAAGCATTTGAATCGCCGTACGGCATTTTCGAGCAAGAAATCGTCAAAACCGATTTTGACCCGCGATTGCCCTTTCTTATCGCAAGCATGATTTTATTACTGTTCGATATCGTATGCAGAAAATTTAAATTCAAGCGCGGCAATCCCCACGGCCAAAACCCCGCTGCGCCCCCTCAACCCAAACAAAAGAAAAAAGCGCGGGCATTTCGTGTTTTGTAGAGATTGCCGCGTCGCGCTTCGCGCTCCTTACAATGACCGATATCAATGCGGGTTGTACACTCCCTTGGGTCATCAAAGTATTGACATTACGAAAAAGTACCGTAACGAAATAGCCGACCTAAAATAATAAAACGAAATTTATAAAACAGATGTTTTAATCACACAACCTGTTCCGGTCCACAGCGCACAGTCCACGGTTAAAGGACAGGGCACGATTCACAATGCACAATTGCGGTTGAGATTCTTCACAGCAAACAGAATGACAGATGTTTTGCGCAATGTTCTTTATCCGAACCTTTTATCTTTTACCTTTTACCTTTTATCTTACCTTTAAGATAAGCAATTTTCAAAACAATCAAAATAACGAACGAAAACGAATTTTACGATTTCCGACAATATCGCTTACAAAAAGCGAGCGGTTTTTACATTTTGCGTATAATTGTATGCGCGGTTTTGACTTGATACAGAGTTTGGTGTGATATACTATTTCAGAATTAATAATCAAACGGGTTACTTCTTAACCGAAGTATGAAAAGGAAACGCGGTTAAAGGCCGCGACAGCCCCCGTTACTGTAAAAGGCTGCAATTCGCGGTTGCGGGTTTAATGCTCAATTCGCCCGGCCGCCAAAAAAGAACGCGAAGCGCGTATACGGAAAACAACGGGCGGAACAACCCCCGAAAATATAAAAAATAAAATAAGAGAGGTTTTTATGAAAAAACGAATCATCGCACTGGCCATCGCCATACTTACGGTTATGCCGTTTGTGGCGGCGTGCCAACAAGCAGACCCGGCTCCGATTGTCGTTACATACGACGTAACCCTGAATTTCGAGGGCGCGACATTGGACGGCGAAACGGACAGCGCGACCTTTAAGGTCGTAGCGGGCGAGAAGTTTTCGCTCAAAGGGCGCAGCCCGCTAAAATTAGGGCATTTTAAGTGGCTGGGCTGGCTCGAGGGCGAAGCCTTGCGGGCCGACGACTATGAGGTTGCCGTGGATTCGGATCTTGCGTTTACGGCGAATTGGCGTGAAATGGATCCGTACTGGGCGTCGTTTGACTACAACGGCGGCCGGCTGGGCGGGGAGAAACGCGCGAACACGGAGAACTGGCTGATAAAACTGTCCGAATATGCGCCCATCCGCCCGAATTACAAATTGACGGGCTGGATAGACCAGCACGGCGAAGAGTACGAGGCCGACGACGAAACGGAACTCGCGTTTCATACCGAATTTATCGCGCAATGGGCGCCAAACTATTCGGACGTTTCGCTTTTTGATTTCACGCTTGCGGGGGAAGAGGGCGAGGAGTATTATATTCTCAACGGCTTTGCCGAAGGCAAGACGGCAAAAACGGTCGTCGTGCCCGCCGAATACGAGGGCAAGCCCGTGACCGCCGTAGCCGACGAGGCGTTTGCGGGCAACGAGGATTTAGAGGTTTTTGTCGCCGAAAAGCATATTATAAGCCTGGGCAACCATTTGTTTGACGACTGCCCTAACATGAGCGACGTTACCCTTCCTATGGTAATCAATAAAGTGAATCCGGCGTCGACCTATTATACGGCGCGCTACGACTCGTTCAGCACTTTGTTTACGTTCGCGGGGGTTATGACGGAGTGGAACGCTTTAAACCCGACCGGTAACCTTACGCCCAAAGAGGGTTACGTCGGCGGCGGGTCGGGCTCTTCGCAAAATACGGGCGGCACCGCGGGGTACATCGCAAGATATTACATACCGGTTTCCTTGAAAAGGGTAACCGTTATAGGGGGAGAGTTGTCTTCGTACGCTTTCGGCAATATGACTACGCTTGACGAATTGAGGCTGCTTTCGGACGACATTACGGCAATCCCGTCAAATTTCTTTTCGTTTCCGACGGACGCCACGCTTCCGGCAGAGGGGCACAACCTTAAAACGCTGGATTTAAGCGGAATCCCGAACCTTGTAACCATAGCGGATTCGGCGATGACGGGCGGGGTCAAACTGCAAGAGATAGACTTTACCGGCCTTGCGAATTTGGAATCGATAGGCCATCAGGCTTTCTACGGTTTGGGCATGTACGCCGACAACCCCACGGAAAACCCTATGGATTTGAATTTGTCGGATTGTGAGTTGCTCGAAAGCATAGGCTACGCCGCTTTTATGGCCGGC
>JAISFM010000303.1 GCA_031263605.1 Clostridiales bacterium
TCGGGCAGTTTGTGAATAAAACCGTCGGCCTCGGCGGCCTTGGCCGCGTCCACGACCCTTTCATGCGGGCAGTCCGGGTCGGCGAACGCGATGTTGGAATCCACCGTGTCGGAAAACAAAAACACGTCCTGCGGCACATAGGCGAACTGCTTGCGCAAGTCCTCGATCGCCACGTACTTCACGTCGATCCCGTTGATCTTCGTCACGCCCTTGGTCGTCTCGAAAAACCGCATGAACGTCTTTAACAGCGCGGACTTGCCGCTGCCCGTCCTGCCCATGATCCCCACCGTCTTGCCGTAAGGGACGTTCAAATCCACGTGCTTCAACAGGATTTTCTCGTCCAGTTGCAGCGTCACGCCCGACATTTGAATGTTCGGCCTGCCGCCCTTGACCGGCACGGGCTTTTCGGGGTCTTTGATCACGTTGTAGGTGTTCAGGAACGTGTACATGCGCGTGCCGGAAATCGTCGCCTGCTGCAACGCGCCCGCCTGATTGGCCAGATTCATCATCGGCGTGCTGATGTTGACCACGTAGGTCATGAACATGATATAGCCGCCCACGCTGATGTGGACGGCGGGGTCCGCGCTCAAAACGAACAGCACGCCCAACACCAGCGAGCCGATTTGAATCGTCTGCGACAGCGCGTTGAAAAGCGCGGTGTACTTGCTCCAAGTAAGGGCGTGCTTGTTCAGCGCGTCGCGGTAGTTCTCGTTTTTGCGGTCGAATTTCGCTTTCTCGTAGTCCTCGCGGGCAAAGGCGCGGATCAGGCGCACGCCGTTGATGTTCTCGGCCACGCAACTGTTCAATTCGACGTTGGCCGCGCGTATGCCGTTGAACACGCCGCGCATCTTTCGGATATAGCGCACCGTGAACGCCATCATAAAAACGCCGACGGCGGCGGGCAGAATGATCAAATAGGCGTTGACGGACAGCAGGAAAAAGACCGACAAACCGATCGCCAGAATGCTTTCGGTGAAAAACGGCAGCATGTGGACAAACATGTCCTTGACCATCACGATGTCGCCGTTGGAAATCGACAGCAGTTCGCCCGCCGTGTACTTTTGCAGCATAATCGTGTTTTGGGTAATCATGCGGCGAAAGACCGCGCGGCGCAGGACGCGCTCGGCGGCGACCCCCATGCCGTGCGCCGTGTTCCAGCGGGTATAGTGAATCAAATACCGGACCCCCGCGATGACCGCGAACATCAGGCAGAGCCGCACAAGGACGTTCATATAGTAGGCGGACGGGTCGGCCGCGAGCAGCGCGCCGTTTTCGGTAATATAGGGGTTTATGAACCGCGCCAGCAGGGTGCGGTTTGTGTTAGGCGGCTCGCCGGTGAGGACGGGGGTCATCACATAGTCCACGACGAGCCCCAGCACCATGGGCGCGAGCAGGCTCAAAAGGACGCTGCACCAGCCCAACAGCATACACAGGCCGAAAAACGGCAGTTGTTTTTTGAAGTATGGGACGCTTTCGCGAAATACGTTCATAATATTTTAGGGAATAGTGGATAGTGGATAGGGAATAGTGTCGGTCGCGCGTTTCTCGCGCGAGGGGGGCAATCGCGCAAAGTCCTGTCATTTTTAGTGATTAGTGGTTAGTGGTTAATGACATGCCGTGGCGCGCAATGTACCCCGACCGACCATCTTCCATCTTACATCTTACATAGTCCTCTGACCGACACTATTCCCTATCCACTATTCCCTGCCTCGCAACTCCGCCTTGATCCGCCTCACGCCCGCCGAACTGCTTTCCTCTTTGGTGATCGCAAAGACCCCCAAATCGCCCGTGTTGGCCGCGTGGGGGCCGCCGCAAATCTCCTTCGAGAACGGCCCCATCGTATAGACCTTTACCCTGTCGCCGTACTTGTGCGTGAATATGCCGATCGCGCCCGACGCTTTGGCCTCGTCTACCGTCATCTCCTCGCACACAATCGGGTACGCCGCCGCAATCGCCTCGTTGACCAGTTTTTCCGCCGCCCTCAATTCGTCCGGCTCGACCTTGCGCGGGAAACAGAAATCGAAACGCAAGCGTTCCGCCGTGATATTGCTGCCGCGCTGTTCGACCGTGTCCGAAAGCACCCGCCGCAACGCCGCGTGCAAAAGGTGCGTCGCCGTGTGCAACGCGGCCGTGTCCGCCGACGCGTCCGCAAGGCCGCCCTTGAACCGCTGTTCCGAGCCGGCCTGCGATATGCTTTGGTGCGCGGCAAACGCCGTATCGAAGCCCGCCGCGTCCACTTCGATATTCCTTTCCGCCGCCAATTCGACCGTCATTTCCAGCGGGAAGCCGTAAGTGTCGTACAAATGAAAAGCCGTTTGCCCGTCGATTTTTCCGTTCGCGCCGGCGGCCGCTTTTTCAAATTCTTTGAGGCCGGCGGTCAGCGTCTTTTCAAACCGCTCCTCCTCCAATTTCAACTGCTCCGCGATTTTGGCGGCGTTGGCGGCGATTTCGGGATAAGCGCCGGCATAGATTTTGACGACCGCGCCCGACGCGGCGGACAGCGCGTTCCGGGGAAGCCCGAGTTGCCGCCCGTACCGCACCGCGCGGCGAATCAATCGGCGCAGGACATAGCCCTGATCGACGTTGGACGGGACGATGCCGCGCTCGTCGCCCAGCATGAAAACAGAGGTGCGCAGGTGGTCGGCGACGACGCGGAAGGCTTTTGTTAATTGAGAATTGAGAATTGAGAATTGAGAAGTATTGTCGGGGGAGTTTTCACAGTCCACAGTGCACAGTGCACAGTCCACAGTTTCGGACTTGTTTTTTTCATCGCCGTTCCGTTCGGCGTGAATAACCCCGTCCTTTAATTGTGCATTACTCTTGTCCTTTAACTGTGGACTGTGCACTGTGCACTGTGGACTGTGCAACTGCGCACTGCCAAAGTATTTTTTTCCCGACAGCCTTTCCAGTTCCTCTATAATCGGCGCGAATAAATCCGTTTCATAGACGCTTTCATAGCCGTTTAAAATGCAGAGGGTGCGCTCTAAGCCCATGCCGGTGTCCACGTTCCTTTGGGCGAGGGGCGAAAATCGGCCGTCCGCGCCCTTAAAGTACTGCATGAAAACGTCGTTCCAAATCTCGATGTACTTGCCGCAGCCGCAAGCGGGCGAGCAGTCGGGGCCGCACGGTTCCGCCCCCGTGTCGATGAACATTTCGGTATCGGGGCCGCAAGGGCCGGTGCGTCCGGCGGGGCCCCACCAGTTGTGCTGTTTGGGGAGGTAAAATATTTTGTCCTTCGGAACGCCGCAGGCCTCCCAAAGGCGCGCGGATTCGTCGTCGCGGGGCGCGTCGGCGTCGCCCGCGAACACGCTGACGGCCAACTTGCCCACGGGGATGCCGAGCGTGTCCTTGCCGGTCAGAAATTCGTAACTCCAACGGATCATGTCGGCCTTGAAATAGTCGCCCAAACTCCAATTCCCCAGCATCTCGAAGAACGTGCAATGCCGATTGTCGCCCACGTCGTCGATGTCGCCGGTGCGGACGCACTTTTGGACGTTGGCGAGCCGCTTGCCCGCCGGGTGTTTTTGCCCCAAAAGGTAAGGCACCAGCGGGTGCATTCCCGCCGTCGTGAACAGCACCGTAGGGTCGTTTTCGGGGATCAGCGAACTTGACCCGATGACCGCGTGATCCCGCGCCGAAAAGAAGCCCGCCCACAGTTCGCGCAGTTGCGCGGAGGTTAATTTACGCATGAGAGATATTATACCGCAAGCATAATCTTTTGTCTATCGTTTGAACAGAGATTTTTTTGGGAATTGCTATTTTTAAGGATATGTTTAAGGATATGTTTAAAGGTATGTTTTCGGGGAAAACTTTTTGAAAAAGGGAATAGGGAATAGTGGATAGGGAATAGTGTCGGTCGCGCGTTTCTCGCGCGGGATAATATTACCGTGCGCCGCTCTATGTCATGATCTGAGCGAAGTCGAGAAATCCCCCGCCGCTGAAAAAATTCCCCTCCCTCGGAGGGGTGCCGCCAAACGGCGGCGGGGTGGTTGCGCCTTTGTCATTAGCGTTGTAGCGAAATGAATACGGGGTCATTGCGAGGAGCGCGAAAGCGCGACGCGGCAATCTCTACCGTGCAGGGGAACGCCCCCGAACAGAGGAACGCCCCGCGCGCAAACTTCTGTCATTTCGAGCGAAGTCGAGAAATCCCCCACCGCTGAAAAAATTCCCCTCCCTCGGAGGGGTGCCGCCAACGGCGGCGGGGTGGTTCCCAAAACAACTCGACCGCAACTGTGCACTGTGGACTGTGCACTGTGGACTATAATTGTGCATTGTGAATTGTGCATTGTGCATTATTATGTCATGATCTGAGCGAAGTCGAGAAATCTCCGACCATATAAAAATTCCCCTCAACGGAGGGGTGCCGCCCACGGCGGCGGGGTGGTTCCCCAAACAACACGAC
>JAISFM010000067.1 GCA_031263605.1 Clostridiales bacterium
TGCTTTTCTTTCGCGCGCGTCGGGAAGTTGCCCCCGCCCGTTATCATCATGCTCGGAACCCTTCCGTCCACGCGGTTTTTCTTGTCGTACCACGCCGCCATTTTGCGGGCGTAAGCGTCCGCCAATCCGCGTACGCGGGCGGCGTTCTCGGGCGTGAGGCCGTTCCCCTTGATTCTCTTTTCCGCGAGGTCGTATACTTCGTTGGCGGCCTGTCTGTACTCGGCCGTCGCGCTGCCCTCTTTGTAGTCGTAGTAACTGTTGGCGTGTTTGGCGTGCCGCGCCGCGCCCTCGTCCACGTCGTAATACCTGCGCCCCGCGACGGTCTCGGCGGACACGCGCTCCCGCGCCGTGCGCTTCGGCTCCGGCATCCCTCGTACAACGTCCGAGAAACTCGGGACTTCCCTCGGGGCTTCCTTTCTTTTTAGCCCGATCTTTTCTCTCTTAACGGCGGGCGCGCTCTTTTTGCGCAGCGAGGACAGCAGCCTTTTATTTTCCTCTTTCGCGTCAATGCCCTCGCTTTCTAACGCGTCCCACACTTCGCGGGGGCGCATCCCGCCCGTTTCGATCCCGCGCTCTTTGGCGAGCGCATACGGCAGCCGCGTAAACAGCGGCGCGCGGAGTTTCAGCGTCCGTCCGGTTCGGGCATACGGCTTGCCGCGGTTCTTTGCCTTTATTGCGCCGTCCCGCTCTTTTGGCGCGTCCTTCCGTGCCTCGGGCGTTTGGCGCGAGGGTTTTTTGTTTATCGGTTTCGGTTTCTTTCTCATGGCGGTACTCCTTTAAATTTTGCTTGACACCGGGCGGTTGAATGGTGTATACTAATATTGACGGTGCTGACTGCCCCTTGCGGGGATAACCCTTTCAATAGGTAGTGTCGCGGTCTATGTACGAATTAAGTTTCGGGTGGCCCACCGTCCTTTTTTATGTCTTTTTGTCTTTGTCTTTCTTAATGACGCTTTTCACCTTGCCCTTGTCCGTCTCGGCAAATTTCCATGTCGGCAGCCTGCGGCCGAATTTAGAGATGTCGGCCTTGTCCGGCGCAGGGCGTATGTACGAAGGTTTGTTGTCGTCGGGGTTCGGGTTTTTGTCTAATTTGATGTTTTTCGTGCCGTCCGTGATTTCCGCATGGGTGATCCCCACATACTTCAATTCATTGCCTACTTTCGCGTAGATGTATGTAGGGTGTCCCTTGTTTGTGGACTTCCCACGCCTAAAATGCTGTTTAGTCGGCTTTTTGCCGCCGTTTCCTTTCTTTCCGAACATAGTGCTAACTCCTTTAAATTTGGTTTAATGCGACACTGAACGACAGCGTATAGCCCGCGAAGGCCGTATCTAACTCGCCCGACACGCGCAAATACAATGTATACCGCCCGCCGTCCTCGGCGGGGGACGCCATAACCGCGCCTTCGGCCAGCGGGAGCCATGCGTCCTCGTCGCCCACCCTGTAACTCCAACAGTCCAGCGCGGCCGCCAATTCGGGCGCGCCCAACTCGGCGTTGCCGGGCTTGGCGAACCGTATGCCCGTTATCCGCAGGTCGAACGCCGCGCCGCCGCCGGCCGACAGGCCGACGGTAAACTCGGCGCATACCGGGTCGCCGCCGGGCATGATTATAGCGTTGCCGAAACTGCCGCCGGCCGACACGCCCGCCGGATTGCCGACGGTGACGGCGTTCCCGCCGCTCCGCCCGCCGTCCCGCGACAGATAGCCGCGCAGGGCGTACCCGCCGTAGGCCGCGCCGCCCAGCGCGGCGAGGGCTAAAAGTATGAGCAGAAGTTTTTTCATGGTTCCCTTTTTTGCGCGGGCTTGTCAGCCCCCTTTCCGGCGGCGGGCTATCCGTATGGGCAGCCATACGGGCATGGACGCTATCCACACCGCCGCGAACGCCGCGCCGCCGATCAGAATCAGCGCGTATTTGACGATCCCGATCAGCAGTTTGGCAAAGCGCAGGCCGAAACAGAGCAGCGACAAAATGATCACCGCCGCCGCCGACAGCGCGATTATGGTGACGATCGTCCCGATGTCCATTACGCTTTCTGGGACCGCCCGAAAAACAAGCCCAGTACTTTTATTAAGAGCCACACAATAAAGCCGATTGCTATCAGTGCGATCACGGCAAGGATAATGTACCCTACCTTTTCCAACACGGACAACAGATTTTCCAGCCCTGTTTTTGGTTTCTCGTCAGGATGTTTTTCGTAGCGGTCGTCCATGTCTATATTGGGTTTCTCGATGACCTCGTCCGGAATTTTATCCCCGTTTAAATAGCATGGCGTGTATGAACCGTCTTCATTGCGCTTCAAAATGCCCGGAACCGTTGTTACGCCGTCTTTAAGCCAGAAGTTATACATTTCTACGCCCTCTAAAATTTCATCAACTACGCTGTGTATTTCAAAGCCTTCTGAATCTACGAGGCGGAAATTCAAACTGATTGTCATTTGATATTCGACGCCTTTCGAATCGGTAGAATAATAAATTCCGTCTTCAAAAAAACAAGGGCGGCCCAAAGATGATACGAGCGGCCACGAATATACGTCTATCAGTTGGCCGAATTCCGTACCGTTTACGCGCAAATGCTTTTCGTATTGAATTTCATTCCCGTGGTCGTCGTATAGTTTTTCGCCCGTGGACATATCGACGGCGGGCGTCCCTTTGTAATATGGCTCGCCGGAAACTTTTATTTGTTCTGCGACTTCCCCGATGAAATCACGGATTGTCCCGGACGCGTCGTATTTTTCTTTTTGCGTGATCAGCCGATAAAGATTTTCTTTGATTTCAAACGACGCATATTTTCCGGGGTCTACATGATTCCCCCGCAAATCGCTCCAATCGTCCTCATATCTTGCCGTTCCTACAAATTTTGAAAATGCATGTTGCCACCATGTCATTTCCTTTTGCGTGTAAGTGCAGAGGATTTCATACGGTTTCGGATTGTCGTTTTTGTCTTTCGGTTTTTCCGTAACCGTGATCTTGTACACTTTGTCCGTTGAAATAATGCTCCGGACTTTATGGTCGTCATGAAGCAAATAATGCGCTTCCACGCCGTCAACCATGCTGATTTGGGCGGCTCGCGCGCTTTCGCCGTTGCGCGATACGGGCACCGCAGAGTCTGTCGCCCCGCTTACTGTCAATTTGCCGCCCATTTCATTGACGAACTCGTTATTTTCGTAACGTACCAATGTATCGCCGCCTACTGCGTCGTATCCCTTCGCCGCGTCAAAAATAAGGTCTTTTTTGCCGTTGATGACATAGCCCTCCGTCGTGAAATATAACGGGTTGTCGTCGGCGTCGTATACGGCTGACATCGGCGTGATCCATTCGCCTTTGCTTTCCTCCCAGAATTCGCCGTCCGGCGACGGATCGAGTATTGCGTTCGCCGGCGCGATCGCGTATGTTACGTTTTGGAAAGACACGAGCCACGCGCGCAACGCCATGTAATTCTGTATCTTGAATTCGATATAACCGTTGCCGCCTTTCTCGGCTTTTCCTTTCTCAACGCTCAAAAACCTCTTTTCCGTCCCCGCGTCATAGTTAAAATACAGCCTAACGGACGCCGCCGCCGTGGGGCTGCCTTCTTGCCTAATCTTGACGGTATATTGCAGTCCGTCAATGCCGCTTACGGATTTCCCTTGCTCGCCGTCAAACAGGATCGCGTACAGCCGGATCGTCCATGCCTCGCCGCCGTGGGCCCATGCGGGCCGGGAATAGGCGGGGCGGGAAAA
>JAISFM010000075.1 GCA_031263605.1 Clostridiales bacterium
AAGTCGTCTATGCCTTCGCCTACGCCGACGTAAAGAACGGGTACGGAAAATTCGCGGCAGAGGGACAAAATTACGCCGCCCTTGGCCGTGCCGTCCAGTTTCGTCAGGATAATGCCGTCCAAACCGACCGCCTCGTCGAACAATTCTACCTGCGACAGGGCGTTTTGCCCCGTCACCGCGTCCAGAACAATTAAATTGCGGCGGTCGGCGGCCGGGTATTCGCGCTCCACTACGCGGTTGATTTTTTTCAGTTCCTCCATGAGGTTGACTTTGTTGTGCAGGCGGCCCGCCGTGTCGATGATCAATACGTCCGTGCCCTTGCTTTTGACCGATTTCAAGGCGTCGTAGACCACCGCCGCCGGGTCGCCCCCCTCGCCCTGCGAGATGATTTTCGCGTCCGCCCTGTCCGCCCACGTTTTCAACTGCTCCGCCGCCGCCGCGCGGAACGTGTCCCCCGCCGCGATCGTCACGCTCTTGCGCATGGCGCGGAACATATGCGCCAACTTCCCGATGCTCGTCGTCTTGCCCACGCCGTTGACCCCGATAACCGTGACGACCAACGGGAATTTGAAGGGCTCGCTCTCGTTTTCGCACAAAATGCCGGCGATGATTTCTTTCAGCGCGGCGCGGACCTCGTCCTCCTTGCGCAGCCGCCGCTTGTCGATGACTTCGCGCAGTTCGTCCAAAACCGTTTCGGTGCAGGCCGCCCCCACGTCGGCCGACAGCAGGATAATTTCCAGTTCGTCGTAGAAGTCGTCCTTCAACACGCCGCCCGTGAACAGTTTGGATATCTTATAGGTAATGGCTTCTTTGGTTTTGCGCAAGCCGGCGCGCAGTTTTGCAAACAGTCCCATTTTGTTCCTTTTATAAGTGAGAATGGAGAAGCGCGGGATAATTGAGAATTGAGAAGTGAGAAGTGAGAAGTGTTGTCGCGCGTTTCTCGCGCGGGGGATCATCGGCAAAGCGGATTGACAGAGGTTTGCGCGCGGGGCGTTCCTGTGTTCGGTAGAGATTGCCGCGTCGCGCTTTCGCGCTCCTCGCAATGACCGACGAAAACAAGTTTCCCCGCAATATAGACGGGGTAACCACCCCGCCGCCATAGGCGGCACCCCTCCGTGGGAGGGGAATTTTTATAGGTGGGGATTCTTCACTTCGTTCAGAATGACAGAGTAATGCACAATTCACAATTCACAATTCACAATGCACAATTTCGGAATGAGAGAGGAATGCGCGCGAGCGTTCCCCTGTTTGGTAGAGATTGCCGCGTCGCGCTTCGCGCTCCTCGCAATGACATGCCGGGCGTTCGCGCTCCTTGCAATGACATGCGGGGCGTTCGCGCTCCTCGCAACAAGTCCAATGACAGAGGGTTTGCGCGTTCCCCTGTTTCCACTGTCGAAAGTTTTTGGAAAGGGGGCGCGGGGGGAAACTTTGTTACAACAAAGTTTCCCCCCGCACAATGCGCAATGCCCTAACGCGCGAGTAACGCGCGACAATCCATCTTCCATCTTACATCTTACATAATCATTCCATCTTCCATCTTCCATCTTCCATCTTACATAATCATTTATTGTCCCGCCGCCTTTAAGGCTTCCGTTAATCTAACAGACACCATCTTGCTGACGCCCTTTTCCTCCATCGTCACGCCGTACAGGCTGTCCGCGAGTTCCATCGTCGGCTTGCGGTGCGTGATGACGATGAATTGCGTCTCCTCGGAAAAACGGCGCAGGTACTTGGCGAACCGCTCCGCGTTCGCGTCGTCAAGCGCAGCCTCGATTTCGTCGAGGACGCAAAACGGCATCGGGCGCATACGCAGGATCGCGAACAGGATCGCGATCGCCGTCAGCGCGCGCTCGCCGCCCGACAACAGGCCGATGCTCTGCAATTTCTTGCCCGGCGGCTCCGCCACGACCTCGATGCCCGCCTCCAACAAATCGTCCTCGCCCTCGGCCAATGCCAACTCCGCGCGCCCGCCCCCGAACAGTTCCTGAAACGTTTTCGTGAAGTTGGCGCGGATTTCCTCGAAACTCTTTTTGAATTTGACCACCATGTCCGCCGTCAAGTCGTATATGATTTTGTGCAGGTCCTCCTCGGCGCGGGTCAAATCGTCGCGCTGGGCGGCCAAACTATCGTGCCGCTCGGCCAATTCCCGGCTCTCCTCGATCGCGTTCACGTTGACGTAGCCCAAATTTTGGATTTGCTTTTTCAAACGGTTGGTTTCCGTCAAGCCTTTGGACACGTTGTAGTTTTCCTCGCGGTAGGCCGCGCAGCCCTCATAGGTCAGTTGATATTCCTCCCACACGCGGTTTTGCAGGATTTCGATGTCCGTGTCCACCTTGGCCAGAAGGTTCTCCTCCTTGTATTTGCGGTCGGTCAACCTCTGCAACTCGTTCATCAGGGATACGCGCCGCTCGTCCGACCCGCCCAATTTTTCCTGCGCCGCGATTTTGCGCGCCTCCAAATCCGACAGCCCCGCGCGGGTCTCGTTGAGTTTGCCCTCGTTGACGTCCGACGACGCGGCGTTTTCCCGCTCGCGCGCCGCCGCGTCCGCCGCATCCACCGTCGCCTGGTTGTTCGCGATCGCCGCCTCGTTGCCCGCGATCCGCGCCCCCGCCTCCGCCACGTCGTTGCCGATCCGCGTGATCTCCGCCGACAGCGCGGACATTTCGCTCTCCGCCGCCGCCACGCCGACCTTTAAGCCCGTCAAAGTTTCGTGCAGTTCGTCCCGCTCCAAGCGCAGCGCCCCGAACTCGCGGCGGTTCTTTTCCATGTCGAGGTTGGCCGCGCCGCGCTTCGCCTTGACCAGTTCTTCCAGTTCGTCCACGCTGCGGATGTCGCTCTCGATTTCGGCCGCGCGGTTGTCCGCCATCCTTTTCTCGGCCGTCAAATTGTCGATTTCCTTCTTGCTGTCGGCGACGCCCGCTTGGATTTTGGCGCGTTTTTCGGTCTCGCCCGCGAGGGCGACCTCCCTGCCGTGCAGGTCGGCCTCGTAATTTTTGAGGGCGGCCAGCAGTTCCGCGCCCGCTTTTTCGGCGGCGGCTTTGGCGGCGAGGAGTTTTTCCAGTTCGGTTTTCTGCGCCGCGATCGTCTCCGACAGCGTTTTAATCTCGCGCTCGCGCGACAAGAGCCCGCCCGCCTCGGCGCGGCGGCTGCCGCCCGTAATCGACCCGCGCGGCTCGATCACGTCGCCGTCCAGCGTCACGATTTTGAAGCCGTACCCCGACGCGCGGGCGAGCGCAATCGCCGTGTCCAGCGTGTCCGTGACGACCGTGCCGCCCAGCAGCCCTTTGATCACCCGTTCGTATTTGCCGTCGTACCGAACCAGTTCGTCGGCGACGCCGAACACGCCCGGCGCGGCCAGCAGTTTGCGGAAGCCCGGGTCGATAGAGCGCGGCTTCGCGCCCGAAATCGGCAGGAACGTCGCGCGCCCGTACCTCTTGTCCTTTAAATAGCGGATGATAAATTCGGCGTCGCCCTCGGTGCGCGTCACGACATTCTGCGACGCGCCGCCCAAAGCCATCTCGATCGCCGCCTCGAATTTTTCGGGCGCGGAGATCAGTTTCGCGACGACGCCCTCGATACGCGAGGACAGCGGGGAGTCCTTGTCCGCGTCCTTCAACAGCAGGCGCAGGGTGTTGCCGAAGCCCTCGTAATTGGCCTGCAATTCGGACAGGGTTTTGAAGCGCGTCGAGTTGGAGATGAATTGCGCGTAGGTCTGTTCGTGCTTTTTGGCGTTTTGCGCCGATAAAGCCAAATTCTCGTTGTGTTTAGCCGCCGTGTCGGCGGCGGCGGCGCGCAGCCTGTCGCGCTCCGCCGTCAATTTTTCAATCTCGTTGCCCGACAGGATCGCCTTGATTTCGTCGTCGGTCGCCCGCACGTTCAGGTTTTCGGCGCGTTTGTCGAGGTCGGCGCGCCTGTCGGTCAGGGCGGCTTTTTCGGCGGTCAGGCGCGAGAGGTTGGACTTGACCTCGGTCAAGCGTTCGAGCGCGGCCATGATTTCCTTTTGCGCGCCCTCGGCCTCGCCCTCGCCCACCGTCAATTTGTCCACCAGCGCGAGGTATTGGTCGCCGACCTTTTCGGTCCTTTTCTTTAACTCCGCGAGCGCGGCGGCCTTTTGGATTTTTTCCGCTTCCTTTTGCGCCAAAAGGGTTTCCAACCGGATTAAATTCTGTTTCAGCGCGTTGTTCTCGTCCGACAGTTTGGCGTTCTGCTCGCGCATGAATTTGAGTTTTTCCTGCAAGAGGCGGTACTCGCCCGCCGTCTTTTCGAGGCCGACCGTCAAGCGCAGCACCTCGTCGCGCGCCTCGCCGATCAGCGCGTCCAGTTCGCCCAACTCGTTCATGCAGGCCGTATAGGTTTCCAGCGTCCGCTCGTAATCGGCGTTTTTCGCGTCGAGTTCCTCGGTCACGCCCGCCAGCCGCTCGTTGATCGCGCTTTTGGAATTGCTCGCGCTGTCGTATTGGTACAGGTATGTATTGACCTCGAATAATTTGAGTTTTTCCTTTAAATCCAAAAAGGCGCGGGCGTTCTCGGCCTGTTTTTGCAGGGGCGCGAGTTGCCGCTCCACTTCCGTTAAAATGTCGTTGATGCGGGAGAGGTTGTCGTGCGTGCGTGTCAGTTTGCGCTCCGCGTCGAGTTTCCGTATTTTGAATTTGGTGATCCCCGCCGCCTCCTCGAAAATCGCGCGGCGGTCGTCGGGCTTCGCGCTCAAAATCTCGTCGATGCGCCCCTGCCCGATGATCGAATAGCCCTCGCGCCCGAGGCCGGTGTCGTGCAGAATGTCCGCGACGTCCTTTAAGCGGCAGGGGGTTTTGTTGATCGCGTATTCGCTCGTGCCGTCGCGGTAGAGTTTGCGCGAGACGACGACCTCCTTGTATTCGAGGGGGAACATGCCCCCGCTGTTGTCGAAATGCAGGTTGACCTCGCAATAGGACAGCGATTTGCGCGCGCTTGTCCCGCTGAAAATGACGTCCTGCATGTGCGTCCCGCGCAAAAGGCGGGCGCTCTGTTCGCCCAGCACCCAGCGGATCGCGTCGGCGACGTTGCTTTTGCCGCAGCCGTTCGGGCCGACAATGGCCGTAATCCCGTCGTCGAAAAAAATTTCCAGTTTGTCGGCGAAGGATTTAAAGCCGTAAAGTTCGAGTTTCTTAAAGTTCATCTTTATGCGTCAAAGTGAGCGGGGCGGGGAATTGGTAAGAGACGGGCCATTTGAGAAAGGGAAATTGAGAATTGAGAATTGAGAAGTTCGGTCGGGCATTGTTAATTGAGAATTGAAAATTGAAAATTGAGAAGTTAAGGTCGAATTTCCGTAAAACAGGCTCGTCGGCGGGAATGAAACATATTTATGCGTCAAGGTTGCCCGTCGGGTTAAGTGAGAATTGAAAATTGAAAATTGAGAAGTTAAGGTCGAATTTCCGTAAAACAGGCTCGTCGGCGGGAATGAAACATACAGCATAACAAAAGTTTCGATTTGCGTAAGCATCCGACACTTCTCAATTCTCAATTCTCAATTCTCAATTCTCAATTTACAATCTCAATTCGCAACGATGCCATAGGCCAAACACGCGTCCCGCGCGGCGGCTTGCTCCGCGTCGCGCACGCGGCTGCCCGCGCCCGCGCCCTTTTGCGCGCCGCCCACAAACGCCCCGATTTTAAAGACAGGCTCATGCGCGGGGCCGGCCTGTTCGAGGACCTTATATTCCAAAGCCCCGCTCCTGCTTTTCTGCACGTAGGTCGCCAGCATCCCCTTATAGTCGGTCTTGTTGGGGACGGGCGCGGCGTATTGAGCGTCGGCGGGCGCGCCGGATTGATCGGCGGGCGCGTCGGGCTGCCCGCGCCGATTCTTTTGCTGCTGCTGTTCCCGCCGCTTTTTCTGTTCCTCTTTTTGGCGTTGCTTTTCGAGTTTTTTGGCCGCCTTTTCCTCTTTCTTCGCCCGTTTCGGATCGACGGGGGCTTGCCGCGCGTTCGCGTCAACCTTGTTGGCGGCGGGCACGGCGGCTTGCCGGGGATTCATGTCGGCTTGCCGGGGGGCAACGTCGGCTCGCCGGGCGTTCGCGTTGTCCTGCCGGGGGGCAACGTCGGCTTGTCGGGGGTTAACGTCGGATTGCCGGGCGTTCGCGGCGGCTTGTCGGGGGTTAACGCCGGCTTGCCGGGCGTTCGCGTTGTCTTGCCGGGGGGCGGCGTCGGCTTGCCGACGGCTCGCGGCGGCTTTTTGGGGGGCGGGCGCGGCGGCTTTCTTCGCGGCGGGCTTTGCCGCCGGCTTGCCGCCTTTCCCCTTGGGCGCGTCGTACCTCGGCGGCCGTTCCGCGCCGATCGGGTCGTTGTCCGCAAGGCGGGCGGTCAAATTGAATTTAACGCCGGTTTCCGGCACGACCTCGCGGATCACGAAATCCAAGTGGCGCAGGATAAACTTTTCCGCCGCCTGCATGTCCCCGCTGTCCAGATACACGGCGGCGGTCACGGCCTCGAACAGGTCGGCCCTGATCGCGTCGGATTTATTGGAATTGCGCTGCTCGCCCACGCCGCATTGCAGGTACTCGATAATGCCCATGCGGTCCACGCAGGACGCGAGCGGCGGCTCGCTGACGATCTTCGAGCGCAAGACCGTGAAAAAACCCTCGTCGCGCCCGCCCCGCCGAAAAAGAAACTCGGCGATGACAAAGTTCAGAATGCTGTCGCCTAAAAATTCCAGTTTCTCGTTGCTCTGGGTTTTATTCTCGTTGGCGTAGGAGGAGTGCGTGAAAGCGAGTTTGAGGAGCGATTCGTCCTCGAAGGTGTAATGAAGTTTACGTTGAATTTCGTCTATGTCAAACATGTTTCCTTTTTGGCAAAGATAACGGGCAAAAGACAAAAGGTAAAGGATAAAGGGGATTCTTTATCGTATACCTCATACGATTTGCCTGTTTACTTATTTCCATTCCTTTTTAAGAGCCCGTACGCACAGACCGGAACCGTTTTTTTCGGTCGTCCTTATCTATGAATACCAACTCTGCTATTTTGATTCCGCTCTTCAAAGTTGTTACGGAACCTCTCCGCGAAGCCTTGACGGGCTTTTCGCGTTTAGGTTTCGCAACGACTCTGTTCGTCCGCGGCGGACGCGCGGCGGGCCTCGTCGCGCAAAAATTCCAAAGCACGGCGAACCTCGCCGACCTCGCGTACCCACCGAAATAGGAAAGTCAAAGAATCGGTTTCCACCGTTAATAGAGTTGTTACGAAACCTATCGCCTATTTGACAGAATAAAGTTTTCAAGAGTCCGACGGGCAGCGGCGACATCCTTTGCCCAACGCAAACAGATTACACCGTTTGAATCGGCCGTCACATATAATTCACCGTAAGAACACATTTTGAATTTGCGCCTCATCGATATTCTATAATGGTTTTGGTGCGAAACCTTAAAGGTTTTCGCGGGATCGACAGCGAAACTTGTTTTTTTGTCGGGGCATAAATACAATGTCCCGCCGGAAACTCTCGCTAAAACGGACGGGGTACGCGCCATATATACGCTCCACCAAACCGCGCAGCCCGTAAACCCGACCGCCACCGTCCCGCCGACGATACAGGTTCCCGCCAGCGCGACAGCGTCGGGCGCGAAAACAAGCCCGACGGCCGTAACGCCGAGAAACACCGCCGCGCAACCCCAAAGAATAACGCAACAGCCTGTTCCCCAACGCCGAACAATCGCTTGGCCTTCCACCTTCGCCCTCCGAATAAATACGAACATTTTTCTTTGCGCTCTATCCGATTTTTCCGCTTGAAGCCGGACTTTCTTCTATTATTCATTGTCCGGCGGCATATCTTTCAACGCCGCCTTGATCGCGCCCACGACGCCGCGTTCGGCCTCGCGCTTGGCCTGCAAAATCGAGGCGCAAACGGTCTCCGCTTTCGACGAGCCGTGGCTTTTGACAATGACCTTTTCGACCCCCAAAAACGGCGCGCCGCCCGCTTTGGTGTAATCCATGCGGCCGAGCGTCCTTTTCAAATCCTTTTGAATCAGCGCGCCGCCGATTTTGGTTTTCAAACTCGATTTCAAGGTCTGTTTCAACAGTTTGAGGACGGCGTTCAGCGCGCCTTCCATGGATTTCAGCGCGACGTTGCCGACGTACCCGTCCGCGACAATCACGTCGTATTCGCCCGACAGGCAGTCCCGCGCCTCCATGTTGCCCGCGAAGTTGACCGCGCCCCGCTCCCGCATCGTTTTCAGCAGGGCAAACGCCGCCTTGGACAGTTCGTTGCCCTTTTTGTCCTCCGTTCCGACCGAAAGCAGGGCGGCGCGCGGCTTTTCGATCCCGTAAACGGCGCGCATATACGCCGACCCCATCAGCGCGAAGCGCGCCAGATACGCGGGCTTGCAGTCCATGTTCGCGCCGCAGTCGATCAGCATGACGCCGCCGCCGGCCAGCGTCGGCAAAACCGGCGCGAGCGCGGGGCGCGGAATCCCCGGAATCCGCCCGACGCGCAACAAGCCGCCCGCCAACACCGCGCCCGTGCTGCCGCAGGACACCAGGCCGGCGGCTTCGGGGTCGCTTTTCAGGCGGTCGAGCGCTTTGACCAGCGAGGATTCCGTTTTGCGTTTGACCGCTTCGACGGGCGCGTCGTCGTTCGTGATAACGTCGGGCGCGTCGAGGACTTCGCAGCGTTTCATATCCGCGCCCGCTTTCACGAGGCCGAGGCCGACGGGCTTTTCCGCGCCCGCCAAAATCAAGCGTAAATTTTCGTCCGCCTTCAACGCCGCCGCGCACCCCGCGAGAATCTCCCCGGGCGCGTAGTCGCCGCCGAAAACGTCCACAATAATTTTCATGTTATCCAAATCCGTACCGGTCGGGGCGTATTCGCGCGCACGGGAAAAAGCAAATTCCGGTACGCGTTCGCGGTTTGCGCGCACGCGCCCTAATCCTTGTCTTTTTTGGCTTTGATGTCCACTGCGGGCTTGCCGTCGTAATAGCCGCATTTGGAACACGCTTGGTGCGCGGCTTTCAGTTCGTGGCATTGCGGACAGGCCGACAATGTCGGCGCGGTCTTTTTCCAATGCGCGAAGCGGGTATTGCCCCGCTGCTTGGATATTTTTCTCTTGGGAACCGCCATGTTGTAAACTCCTTCCTCCGCCGCTTTTTTCCCGTTTTTCTTTCCCGTTTCACGGTACGACCGTAAAATAAAAAGAAACCGGCGGTTTTCTTTTTTGACCGGACTGATTTTTTTGACAGGCTTTCCGTGACGGGCAGCCTCAAAGAAAAATGTCTATTGCTTTGGTGAAACTTTCGTTTCAAGATCCAACCGGCCGATATATAATCCCGACCGATTTTTCTTTTTTGGTTAGACAATTTTCTTTTGACCCGCCTACTTGACGGGCCAACATGAGAAAAATGTCCGTTGCTTTTGGTGAAACTTCCGTTTCAAGATCCAACCGGCCGATGCATAATTCCGACCGATTTTTCTTTTTTGGTCGGACTATTTTCTTTTGACCCGCCTACTTGACGGGCTTACTCAAAGAAAAATGTCCGTTTTTTGGTGACCCATCCGCGGATCGAACGCGGGACACCGTGATTAAAAGTCACGTGCTCTACCGGCTGAGCTAATGGGTCGTTAAATAACCGTATTATTTTACCTTATTTTAGGCTTTTTTGCAAGCGTTTTTTAGGGGGTAAAACGTGCAAATGACTTTTTGTCGTCAATTTTGTCGTCAATTTTCGACTGCGCTACACGCCGAGTCCGTCTTTCAAAGCGCATAAATAGTCTAAAACCGGCGATTTTCGGTTGTTTTTCAACAGGTGCGTATACGTGTCGGTAGTCATTTGCAGGGTCGCGTGTCCCGCCCACGCTTGGATTTGCTTGTCCTTTACGCCGATATGATAGCATACGGAAATGAACGTGTGGCGAAAAGAATGCAAACTTGCGCGTTTAATATTCAACCGCTTGAACAGGTCGTCAAAGTATTGGCGCGCGCCCGAATAAGTAATATCGGGGAAAATCCGGCCGGAAGCGGGCAATTCGATCAGCGGCGGCAAATAAGGCACGGCGTAGGTTTCGTTTAGACCGCGCAACTGTTTTTTCAAAACGGTGATTTCGCGCCTGGCCGGATCGAAGTCTTTAACGGCCAGTTCCAAAATGCGGCGTATTCTGATGCCGGTACAACAGGCGAAAAAGAACAGGCGGCGGTATTTCCCTTCGGCGGCGTCAAAGACAAGTTGTTGCTCCTCAAATTCCAACGCGTGGTAGGATTGGCGTTTGTGGGCGATAAGTTCGACGGCCTCGAAGGGGTTGTATTCGATTTTCCGCATTTTCCGCGCCTTTTCCAGCGAGCCGTTCAGAATGAGGGCAATCTTATGCTGCGTGTTCGGGCGGTCGGTATAATGGTTTATGAAGTTTTGCAAGTCGATTGTGTCTATTTGCTTTAAGGGTATCGCGCCCAACGCGGGAATGATTTCATTGTCGAGAAAGCGGCGCA
Source organism: Clostridiales bacterium (assembly GCA_031263605.1). GTDB lineage: Bacteria > Bacillota > Clostridia > Christensenellales > DUVY01 > BNZQ01. Next base: position 10,440 of record JAISFM010000075.1, read on the forward strand.
TTTGTACGCTGTTCCATGCCCCGTTTTTCGGCGCCTTGAAAATGCTATACCATTCGTCAAGCCAAGACGCGAATGTAAAGCCGCTCTCCCCCGCCTTTGTTTTGGGCTTTTCCGGATCGGGCTGGCGCAGCAGGGCGATGAGTTTTTCCGCGACTTCGGCGTATGTGCCGCCATAAACAGCGCGGCGTTTTCCGTTTTTATAGGTGTATTTTCCCTCAAAGCGGCCGTCGGATCGCGGCCGTGAGGATATGGTGATTCCGGGTAGTTTTGGCATAATGTCTCCTTTTTTAATTTTTGCCAAAACCTTATCCAATTCAATTTTATTCGGTTTCCAATCTGCGCGCGGGGGCTTTTGAGCGGCCGCATGTTGTTTGTGATTTAGGCGGTTTAAGTGTTCTTGATAATTTTCGGGCTTCGTAAACGCCCAAATAACCTTGCCTTTTTGGTCGAGTTGGGGCAACATCGGGCTACCTTCCAAGGCGAGGACGCCGAGCAGGTAATTGAATTTTTGCTCAATTACCTTTCCGACTTCAAGCAAGAGGTAATCGCGGATACCGGCGATCTGCGCTTCGTAAAATCTTTTGTCCATGGTATTCCCTTTTGAGGGGGAACAATTTTAGTTTCAAGTCACTCCTCTGTTTAATTGATTTTACGGTTAGCGGATTGTTTTTGCGTTTTGTAATGGAATACCATGCCGCGGATATACGCAATATCCCCTTCGGTCAGGTCGGCGACATCGTCAAGCAATTCCCGCTCTGCCGGCCTAAGTTGCGGGGCGGGTTGCTTTTCATAGCCGAGTAGGTGATTTGGAGTAACATCAAAAAAATCAGCAATTTCTTGTATGGTTTCAAGGTTCGGCTCCATTCCATGTTCCCAATTAAATATTGCATTGGCAGAAACCCCAAATATTTCACCCGCTACCCGCTGGCTTAACCCGCGATCTTTACGCAATCGATTAAACCGTACACTAAAAATTTTGCTCATAATTAAATAATATCAAAAAAAGTAGATTAAATCTATTGACTTGTTAGGCTCAATGTGATATTATTATATTAACGTTAGGTTAAACCTAACGTCTCCCCATAACTCCAAGCACTTGGAGTTAGGCGGTGGAGCAAAAAAAATCCGACCACAGCAAAAAAGGAGAAGCAAAACCATGAGGACGAGAACGAACGAAACCGTAACCGAAAGCGAACGGCGGGAAGCCGAGGAAATAGCCGGCACCATCGCACAAAATTTTAGCGCACTGCAAACGGGTCGGTGGCTGCTGCTTGACTTGCAACCTCGGCGATTACCTTTCGCCGTTAAATAAATCTTCCTGATTGAGGGCGTTGCGGCAGGCCTCGCGGTTCGCCTTGGCGTTTTCCTGACACCGTGCGCATACGTCGTCCTTACGCGCCAGTTTCTCTTTGCAAAGGCTGTCTACTTTGCGGGCGACGCGTTTCGACGGCTCGCCGCGCAACGTGAACATCGTGCCGTAAGCCTCCGCAACAGACCTTGGGCAATCGACATCGTTGATAAACATCAAAATCACCTCCTTGTAGCAGTATACCAAAAATCGACAAATAAAGCAAATCCCCCGCCCTATATTCCCGCCCGCCCCAACTCCAAGCACTTGGAGTTGGGCGAAAAAACCCCGACCACAGCAAAAAAAAGAGGAAAGAATTTTATGACAACACAAATTGAGCAAACGGAAAGGTACTTGCGGTACGCCCGCGCCCTCGATAAGGAATTTGGGAAACCGATGATGCACGCCCTTTTTCGCGACGGCGATATTGCGCTGTCGTTTATCGACCGCCCCGCGCGGCCGTTCCGGGTGCATTATCGCGGTACGCATATCGGGTCATTCGGCGAACTCATGCAGGCGTTGAAATTCATGGCATATTTCAGCCGAAAGATCAAGGGCTTGCGCGGCAAGGTTGCAAATTTGCGGGGCGAAACATTCGTCTTTCCGGCGTGATCGGCAATGCGCCGCGCGGCGGACAGCCGGAGCGGGGCAAAAGAGAGGAAAAGATTATGACGACAGAAGTCTATCGAAAAGCGTTGAGAATGGCCTGCCGAACACTGATGACCCGAGAGATAGGCGGACGCGACTGCCATAAGGTGCTACGTGAATATTTAAACGACAAAGACACCGACCAATTCGGCGTGCTTGAAACCGACTATTACGATTATTTTTTGGAAACGGCCGCCAAAAAAGGGCAAAAGAGAGGATTAGGATATGGAATCTAAATTGTATTTTGGGGTACGGCAGCAAATGAGATTCGGGCGGGACGGTAAGTTTACCCACTACCGCGTTAGGGGTTTTTACTTTTCGGCGGAAGCCGCGCCCGTACAAACGATTACGGCGGACGGCCGCCACGTCGTCGTCGTGAATTTTTTCGACACGAGGGAAGCGGCGGACGAACACGCGGCTCGCTGTGTGAGAAACGCGGTTTCATATGACGATAAAGACCGCGCCGCCGAAAAAGCCCGCCGAAAAAGGGCGAAAGAATGAGGTACAAAAATCTTGACGAAATGCTCAACGACATTCCCGATCTCGCGTTTGAACTTCAAGCGTTGCCGCGCGGCGAAATGACGGCGGCGGGACTGGGGCTGTATGAATTCATGGATTGGCTCCTTCGGGGAAGGGCGGTCTACAAAGAAGGATATAAAAGCCTTCGCGCAAATGATTGCGAGTCTGGAATTTTTTCTCGGCAAAAACCACAATGGGGGTTGTTTTGCCGACATATCGGACGTTGGCTATAAATTCAAGGCGGAACAGAAAAAAGGAGCGCACATGCCAAAATCACCCTTGTGTTTAAACGAATTTGCCCGCGAAGTCCACGGGAACGCCGTCGAGCGCGGCCTATGGGAAAAGGAGCCGCCTTTTCCCGAAATCATAGCGATGTGCCACGGCGAACTGTCAGAGGCGTTGACGGAATGGCGGCGCGCGGTCGGATTCCCCGCGGCATATTACTCATGCCATGCCGAAACGCGCGTTAACGCCTATTGCCGTTGCAAGGGCGGGGAAATCGACCCGCAATGCATGAACATGCTGGACATGGATGAAGACGACTTGTACGACGGCCCCTGCTATTACCGAGGGCGAATGCCGCGCGGCATTGCAATCGAACTCGCCGATTGCATTTTGCGGATATTCGACTACTGCGCCCACGCGGGGATCGACCTCGAACAGGCGTTATGCGACAAACTCGACTACGATATACGCCCCGCCCGTAAGCATGGCGGGAAAAGGAAATAAAGGAAAATGGACAAGAAACGCAGGGACGAGACCAAAGAGACGATCGGGCAAATCATGGGGCT
>JAISFM010000123.1 GCA_031263605.1 Clostridiales bacterium
TTCCTACTTCCTACTTATAAAAACAAAAGAAAGTAAGGACGAAGGACGAAGTAGGAAGGACGAAGTGTCGGATGCTGTCGCAAAAAAATAACTTTTATTATGCTTTACGTTTCATGCCCGCCGACCGGCTTGCTTGACGAAACCCGACCGAAACTTCCTACTTCGTCCTTCCTACTTCCTACTTATAAAAGCATCCGATACTTCTCAATTCTCAATTCTCAATTCTCAATTTTCAAGTGTACTTTCTTCCCTTTGTGCAGCACGAAACTCGCGGGGTTTACGCCCGGCAAATCCTTTAAGGCGCAATCGGGCGAGGCCACTTTTACCGCGTCCACGCTCACGCCGCCGCCCTCTATTAGGCGGCGCGCCGCGCCCTTGCTCTCCGCCGCGCCCGCCGCCGTCAAAATATCGACGATTTTACTGTCGCCCGTCACCGCCAGTTTGACCGCTGGCATTTCGGATGCGTCGCCCGAAAACGCCGCGCGCGCCTGCGCCCGCGCCGCGCCCGCCGCCGCCGCGCCGTGCACCACCGCCGTGACCTCGTAAGCCAGCCGTTCCTTCGCCGCGTTCAGCCGCTCGTCGTTAAACGCCGTCAAAGCGTCTATTTCGGCCTTTTCCATAAAGGTCAGCAAATACATGCACTCGCGCGCCTTCGCGTCCTCGACGTTGCGGAAGTACTGATAGAACTCGTAGGGCGTGGTCTTTTCGGGGTCGAGCCACAGCGCGCCCTTGGCGGTCTTGCCCATCTTTTCGCCGTCGCTTTTCAGCAGCAGTTTGAAGGTCATCGCGAACGCGTCGCGGCGTTCTTTCCGGCGGATCAAATCCGCGCCCGCCAAGATGTTGCTCCATTGGTCGTTGCCGCCGACTTGCAGGGTCACGCCGTATTTTTGATTCAGCACCAAAAAGTCGTAGCCCTGCATCAGCATGTAGTTGAACTCCAAAAAGGACAGGCCTTTTTCCATGCGCGTTTTAAAGCAGTCGGCGGTCAGCATTTTGTTGACCGAAAAATGCGCGCCCACGTCGCGCAGGAACCCGACGTAATTCAATTGCAGCAGCCAATCGGCGTTGTCCACGACGACGGCGGCGTTCGCGCCCTCGAAACTCAAAAATTTCGACAGTTGTTTTTTGAAGCAGGCGACGTTCTTTTCAATCGTTTCGCGCGTCATCATTTGGCGCATGTCGCTTTTAAAAGAGGGGTCGCCGACCATAGCGGTGCCGCCGCCCACGACGATATAGGGCTTGTGCCCGCAGCGTTGCAGGTGCGCCATCGCCATGACGGGTATATAGTGGCCGATATGCAGGGAATCCGCAGTCGGGTCGAAACCGCAGTAATAGGACACCGCGCCGGCCTCGAAAGATTTATAGAGGTCGTCGGGGTAAACGGTTTGTTCGATAAAGCCGCGTTCGGTAAGCAAGTCGATTGGGTTTTGTTTTTTCATGAAATCAGCATACCATAAATATTCAAAAAAGTCAATATAAAAAGCGAATAGCGGACAATCAAGTTGTAGACAACGCCGTCCCCATGGCCACCCGATCATGAATCCGAAAAACTCAAAACTTTAATTTTCGCCGGCTTTATCGGATCATTATACGCCCAAAACTTTTTTCAATTTATCATCCAAAACGGAGACGCCTTGTTGCTTTATATCGTCCGGTATGCCGTAAAACGCGCCCGCTATGCTTCCCGCAATCGCGCAAAGCGTGTCGGCGTCCCCGCCGAGCGAAACGCAATTGCGCATACAATCCTCATAAGACGCGCTCTCGAAAAATGAAACGAGCGCGTACGGCACGGTTTCTTGACAGGATTCAATATGTTCGTAATACGGCCGCGCTTGGCCGCATGTAAAACTTAAATCGTAATATTGCTTCGCATAATTTTGAATCTGTTCTTTTTCAGCGTTATGCAACGCCATATAGGCGCAAACGGCGGTAACCTCCGCGCCTTTAATGCCTTCCGGATGATTGTGCGTAACTTCCGTAACTAATTTGGACAAGCCTACGCATTCCGCAAACGACCTTGCAAAATAAGGGACCGCGGATATTCTCATTGCCGCCCCGTTCCCGTAACTGTTATAGGCCTTTCTTGACTTGGCGGATACCCATTGGCGGAACCGCGTTCCAAATCCGCAATGAGGATATACCGCCCCGTACCGATGGAACGAATCTATGACCGCATTGCCAAGATTATAAAAGCCGTTTTTTTCACATTGCTTCATCGCGTCAAAAACGGCGACCGTCAAAACGGTGTCGTCGGTAAAAAACGAGCCGCCGCTTCGTTTATCCTTTAAAACGGCGTCGGTTTTATACGTATTCTCTATAAATAACGGGAATTCTTTCTTTTTTAATTTGCCAAATTCATACGGCGCGCCGATAACATCCCCGATAATCGCGCCCAGAACACAGTCAAACCTATTCTTGGCCCCGAGTAATTTGAGAGTAAGTTTATCCCGCCGCCCGCCGTAAAATTTATTAAGCGCGTCAGAAAATATCCTTTCCCCGCCGGAAGCGTATAAAAACAAGGTCAAGCAAGAGCAAAATTTTAAGTCGTCGGGTTCCCAAAATACTTCGGTGGGATCATTCGTTTTTAACGTCAGCATTGCTTGCACACATTCCCGCAGCCTGTAACCGAGAATATTGTGCGCCAAATATTCTTTCGCTTCCTCTGAATTTTTAAGGCCGTAAAGTTTTGCCGTATCGCTTTTGCCCAAGCCGTCGAGTTGCGGAAATATAAACCACACCCAATGCGTCGCTTTCTTGCCGTTCTTAATTTCCGCCAATGCCGTCGCGTAAACAGGTTCCTGCGCTTGAATAAATCTTTCTAAATTCATTTTATCCTCTTTCGGTTTTCAGTATTTTATGCGGATAAGGTTTTCTCAAGCGGTATTGCCTGTGGGCAAGAAACATAAAGCATACGCAAAGTTCCTTTTTCGACAGGTCAACAATACAATGCAGAATGCAGAATTTCGGATAAGGTTTTTTCAAGCGGTATTGCCTGTGGGCAAGAAACATAAAGCATACGCAAAGTTCCTTTTTCGACAGGTCACCAATTCTGCATTTTGCATTCTGCATTCTGCATTATAAAAGCCTTCCTAAATCTTTTTCTTAAAGAAACTGCCCAAGCCCTTGATACCCCTTTCGATGTCCGTTTCCGACGGGTTGGAAAAGTTCAGGCGCAGGCAGTCGTGGCCGCTGTCGTCCGCGTAAAATACGTTGCCTTGCACATAGGCCGCCTTGCAGGTTTCGATCGCTTCGGGCAAAAGGGTTTGCGTGTCGATTTTCGCGCCCTCGAATCGGCCCCAAATAAAGAGGCCGCCCTCCGGATCGGTGTGCCGGTAACAGGCGGGCATGTACCGGTCAAGGCATTCGACAATCAATTTTTGCTTCTTTTTGTAAATCGGCAGGACCTTTTCCACATGACGCGCAATGATGCCCCGTTTCAAAAACTCCCCGATCACCGCGACCGACAAACTGTTGGTATGCACGTCGATCCCCTGCTTGCAGACCGTCATGCGCCGCAGTAAGTCTGGCGCGGCGCAGGCCGCTCCGATCCGCATTCCCGGCGACACGATTTTACTGAAAGAGGTCAAATAAATCACGTTGCCCGCCTTGTCCGTGCTCTTGATCGACGGGACGGCTTCCCCGGTAAACCGCAGTTTGGCGTAGGGGTCGTCCTCGACGACGACGACGCCGTACCGGGCGGTCAATTCCGCGATCCGTTTGCGGTTGTCCGCCGAATACGAGCCGCCCGTGGGGTTGGAAAAGGTAGGCACGACGTACAGCAATTTAGGGTTGTATTTTTTGATTTTATCCTCTAAATCGTTTAAATCGAGCCCGCCCGCGGCGGCTTTGACGCCGATGGCCTCGGCCTCGCAGGATGCGACAATCTGCAAGGCGGCCAAATAGGTCGGGTTCTCGACCAGCGCGTAATCGCCTTTGTCCAAGAGGGCGCGGCAAGCGAGGTCTATCCCCTGCTGCCCGCCGCTGACGATTTGAACGTCGTCCGCGCCGATATTGCGGACGCCGAAGCCGCCGAGGTATTCGGCGATTTCCGCGCGGGTTTCGGGCGCGCCCTCGGTGACGTCGTATTGCATGACCTCTTTGACGCGCGGAGAGTTTAAAATCTCGGCCGTGACCGCCGCCAGTTCCGCCGAGGGCAGCATGTCCCCCGCCGGCAAGCCGCCCGCGAACGAAATGATCCCGCCGCGCTTGATCAGTTTCAAAATCTCGCGCGTCGCGTTGCCCGACAATTTTCCCATTCTTGCAGAAAACCTGTACTCCATACTTTACCGCCTTTTTAATTCGCAATTCACAATTTTTGAATCGGTGTAAACAGTATAGTATAAATAGAAAAAAAAGTCAATTTAATATTCCCCCATGGAGGGGGGTATCACGAACGCGCGCCTTTGCCCATATATTGCCATATGGGCAAAATCCAATCCTCTACGTTTCCTTTCGCCGCGCCTACCCTTGCCGAATTGCCGATCGGCGTTCCCGCGCGGGTAACG
>JAISFM010000289.1 GCA_031263605.1 Clostridiales bacterium
CGTTCGAGCGGGGTATGCGCCGCGAATTTCAGGCGGTGCATTTCGCGCAAAACGGCCGGCCGCGCCGACAGCAACGCGATTTTGTCCGACATAGAAACGGATTCCGCGATATTCCCTTATTGTGTATAGGGTTAGAAATTCCAATGGATTTTAATGCTTCTGTCTTTAAAAACAACTATCTTTTCAATCAAACGCGCGAGTATTGCCCTTTTTTCGGGCAATTCCGCTTCGCTGTAAATCGTGGCAAGTTCCTTTGTTTCGGCGTATTCCACGGGCTTTTTGCGGCTTTCCGCGCGTTTGATTTCGGATAGTTGCGCTTCCAACGCTTCTTTTTGCGCGTTGATTTCGCTTATCCGCTTTAAAAACGTTTCCTTGTCAATCCCCGTTTCTATGAGCATATCCACGGCGCGGCTCGCTTTGTCCGACAGTTTTTTTATTTCCCGTTCCAACGTTTCTTTCCGCGCGCCGTAATCCTCTTTTTCCGTCCGCTTTTGGCTGTCGTAGTATTTGCGGCCGCCCGCGAGCAGGGCGAGGGCGGCGTGGATTTCCCCGTCTATTTCGCCGCAACGGTAATACGGCTGGCGGCAGTTTTCTTGTGTGCGCATATGCAGGTGAGACGAATCGCGGTTGTAACAGACGTAATAATCCGTCCGCTTGTCCTTGTATTTGTGGGGATAGCCGCGCATACGGGAGCCGCATTCCCCGCAACGGAGCAACCCTGTCAGCAAATAGCCGGACGTGTGCCGATAGTAATGCGTTTTTTTATATTCCCTAATTTCGCGGACGCGCCGGAACGTATCCTCGTCGATTATCGCCGGAATGTTTTCGCCCTCGTAAAAATCCCCGCCGTGCTTGAATTTGCCCGTATAACTTTCGTCGTCGAGGGCGTACTGCAATTTGCGTACCGTTTTCCACGCGCCGTATTTGGTATTGTATTTCGATTTGAAAAGGTTATAAATTTTCAGCAAGCCCATGCCGGATAGGTAAAGTGAGAACAACTCGCGTATCTGCATGGCCTCGTAGTCGTTGACCGTATACCGCTCCGTCTTTTCGTCGTAGTCATAGCCTATAAGGATTTTAGACGTCCGTTCCTTTATGCCGGTTTCCGCTTTCTTTTTGCGCCCGAGCATTGACCGTTCGCGGATATTTTCCCGCTCCAACTGCGCGACGGACGACAGTATCGACAAAAAGAATTTGCCGGACGCGGACGAAGTGTCGATGTTTTCCGATAGCGAAACGAATTGAACGTCGTTTTTATTGAACACGTCCTCGACAAGGTACAGCGTGTCCTTTGTCTTGCGGCTCAAACGGTCGAGTTTGTACACGGCGACCGCGCCGACCGCGCCGGATTGAATGTCCTGCACAAGGCGCGACAGGGCGGGGCGGTTGAGGTTGGACGCCGAATAGCCCGCGTCCACGTACTCCTTGAAGTCCGCTATGCCGTTCAACGCGCAGTAAGCCCGCAGTTTGTCAAGTTGCGCCTCTATGCTGTATCCTTTTTCCGCTTGCGCGTCGGTGGATACGCGGACGTACAGGGCGGCACTCACAGCAGCCCCCGCGGTTTATAAAATTCAAAAGCGTATTCTATCATACTTTTGGCGACTGCATTTTCAGTTGTCCCACGTCATGGGACAACTGACTATCGCCGCTCTCTGTGGGTAATTTCAACTGCCTACAAAATGTAGGCAACTCGCGACCCTAGCCGCCGCCGATTTGTTTAAGGGTTCCGGGGCTTTCGATTTCCAACCGTTCTTTGTCCCGTGCGTTGATAGGCGAAACGACGCTTTGCCCGAGCCGCTGCTCAATCTCTTGCCGCGCGTTTTTCGCGACCCTGCCGCCGTCCTTGGCGATTTGGCGGCTCTGCTCGAATGTTTCAGGCTGTTCGTTGCGCGAAATCGCCGTTGTCGTGACTTCCGCAAGTTGGTTGAGCGTCAATTCGATGTTCGTCATGTTGTCGCGCAGGCTTTCTTTTTTTAGGTCTTTAAGCCCTTTGTACCCCCTCACGGTCAAGCCGCTCCATTCTTGCAGCATTTCGTCCGTAAGGATAGCGTAGTCCTTGTCTTTGTCGATGCCGCGCTTTTTCCATTCGTCCGTCAATTCCTTGCGCATTTCGATTGATTGCAAGCGTTGGTTTATCCAACCCTCCGTATAGCCCTTTTTGCGGTAATAGTCCGCGCCGCGCAAAACCGCTTTCTCGGGGTCGGCTATTTCGTTCAAGCGGTCGTTGCCGACTTCGGCAAGCCAAACCTTGAACGGCTCGGCTTTCGGCGAGGGTATAGACTGCACAAGGCGCAATATGCCTTTCGTGTCCAAAACGTCGGTTTGATACGCCTTACCGTCTTTGGGCGAAACAAGTTTCAGTTGGTTACAATCTGTAACCAACTGACTGCCCTCTTTACTTAAACGGTGCTTTAATACTTTCCAATAATTATTTGGATTGTCGCTTCCGCTTAAAATTTCGCACACGTCAACGACGGAAAAGTACCAGTCCTCTTTTTCCGCGTCCCATTCGGCGCGGACGGCCTTGTCTTGAAAAAGTTTTAAGTTTGCCATAAGTATACCTCTTTGGACATCCTATATTTTGCCGTCGGCGGCGAGCATTTTCAGTTGTTGACAAAATGTCAACAACTCGCGTACCCTTTACCGTCGGGCGGCGGACAGTTTCAACTGTTGACAAAACGTCAACAGTTCGCGAGCCTTTGCTGTCGGTGATTTGTTTATGTATGTCCTTTAATTCTTGGCTTGTTGACCTCAACAAATCATAACCCCGCGATTTTAGCCCTTGCTTCCCGACATTAAGAAGCAAGGTTTTGTTAACATTCGTAACGGGTGCGGCGGGGTTTTCCCGATGTCGGGAAAACCCCGAGAGCCTATTCTACTTGTGGATTTAGTATCAACATGCCACTTGTGAAAAAGATGTATTGCCCATCGGTTAGCGCGACCATAGTGGCTTTCGTTAAATTGCCGTTTTTCAAGAAAGCGTCAGACATTACAGAACAAAGCGGCAAGGTCGTTATTTCGTAATAAACATACGAACCCTCCGGAACATAAAAGCCGTGATTTCCAGCCGAAAGGTCTGTGCCAACCTTATATTGCCCGGGTTTATATAAACCGTCTGTTTGGTTGCTTGGTAATTTAATTACCTCGGGGGCTTCGGCCACTTCGTATAATTTGCCATGGCTAAAAGATATGTATTGACCGTTCGTTGTTTTGACGTAATGCCTATAAGTAAATGTTTCGTTAAAAAGAAATTCGCTCGACAAGGGCGAGGCATTAGGGGATGTTAGTTGCTCGACATAATTGAAAGAATTTTCCGACGGGTCAACAATCAAATATTCGGCCGCCGCAATATCTCGCCCAACTTTATATTGCCCGACCGGGTATCCTTTGTCGCTTTCCTTTTTCAATTCCGGCGTAGCATCCAACTTATAAAGTTTGGAACTGCTAAACTTCAAAAATTCGCCCGAATGGACAATAACATAACGCCGCCCGCTAAACGCTTCGTTATACAAAAAATCAGCGGAACCGATACTGGCATTTTTTGTGAGGGTTACTTCCAAATAACCGCTTATGCTTCCCGTGCAAATAAGCAAATACTCGGCGGCCTCAATATCCTTGCCGACTTCATATGTTCCCGCCCGTTTGTATTCCGTTACCGCGCCCGACTTTCCGCTGTCGTCGTTTCCGTTGCTTCCGCTGTTGTCGGGGTCGATACTGCCTAACCCCGAAAAGTTACATGCGCAAAGCGCGATAACGCACAGCGCGGTCAAGAGAAAGATTAAGATTTTTTTCATGATAGACTCCTTTTGTTGTTTTTATTTTTAATCGTCGGAGCGGTCGCCCCGAAAATCAACGTAAATAATATTGCCGTCGCGCTTTATTATGCGCGGCTTTGGCTTTTTTCCCACGCCGTGGCGGCCGTATCGTCGCCATAATTGCCGGAAGCGAGCAAATCGTTTATATATGCCTCGACCCTATCCTTTCCGTCTTTATTCAGCATATTATATTTTTCCACTATCGGAGGGAGTTGAACAATGGGCACGTTACCTTTGAACAGACTATCAGTCCACCCCATAAGGTACTCGGGGGTTGTACGCAACGCAATAGCCAAAGGTTCTAATACACCTATTGGCATATTTTCTATATAACCATTTTCATATCTAAATATCGTTGTCCTATCTTTATTTAGTTTTTCCGCAAGTTGCGTTGCGGATATACCTAATTCAAGCCGTCTTTTTTTTATGCGCTCACCTATTGTCATGCCGAACCTCCGCAAATGCAAACATACTATAACATAAAAATCGCAATTACGCAACTAAAAATGCGGCATAATAAAAAAAGATTGCAAATATGCCTAAAAAACAGTTGACAAGATGTTGCAAATATGCTATTCTATTTCCGTAAGTGGCATATATGCAACTTTAAGCAGGAGGACGCTATGGTTAATCTAAACAAATTAAAAGGTAAAATCGTTGAAAATGGCTATTCGATTGAGGCTATCGCTGTAAAAATAGGCATTAACAAAAGCACATTCTACCGCAAAATGAACGAGAACGGCGATACCTTTTCTATTAAAGAAGCAAACGCAATAGTCGAATTACTTAAATTATCAAGTACGGATGCGGCGGCTATTTTTTTTGCCACACAGGTGGCATAAGTGCAACAAATTTTAAGAGGTGTCACAATGTATTACGGACTAAGAAAAAGAATGTTTGACGACGGTATTTCGATAGCGCGGATTGCGGAACTGCTGAACGCGCACAGAAACACAATCGCAAACAAACTCGACGGGCGCAGGGACTTTAAGGTTGCGGAAATCATGAAAATCAAAAACGCATTTTTCCCCGATTCAACGGTTGAGGAACTTTACGCTGAAAAAGCGGCATAGGAGGTAGGTATGAAAGTAATAGACGGGCTATTTGAAGCGTTGGGAATTGAATCGCAACGGCTCATACGCGAAAGCGATATTGAAACAAAAATCGCTATCGCGTACAAAATCGGCGGCATTGTCGAAACGCTAAAAAAAGCCGTCGAAGCGTCGCGTTTAGTCGTCGGGAACAAAGACGACTGGATGTGGGAATCGCAAACGGAATGGATTTGACTAATTTTCCCCGCTGCCCTTTAATCCTGCAATCGATTGACAAAGAGCCTTTTGCTGATTAGGCGGCGTTATCCAACGCCCGAGATAATTCGGGAAAAACACAATCGGTTGCGGGATTAAAGGGTAGCGGGTGCAAGAGGTTTTATGAGTTACGCGCACAATAACAGCCATTAGGAGTGACAAATATGCCGCCGGAAACAAAAACAACCCTTATTTTGGGGCTAATCGTAATCGCGATTGCCGTGCTGGCGATATTTTTGCTTTGCCTTAATGAACCCCGGCCGCCGCCGCGCCGCCGCCCCCGAAAGACCCGAACCGAAAAAGCCTTGCCGATATAACAACGGAGGACATAAGGCTTTATCAAGACAAGCAAAAAGAATTTAAAAAAAACCAAAAAATCTTAAAAAAAGAGGTAAAACATGGAAATCAATATCGAAAACCTAACGTGCGCAATAGCCGAGAACTTTGAAACGGGCGGCCGCCCCGTAACCTTGACATACGCGCCGTGCAACCGCCCCGCCACGCAAGCGGAGGCGCGGGAAAACCTTGTCCGGTTCCTTGACAAAATCAATGAATATGCGGAAAGCCGCAATTTACCGCCGCTTAAATATATTTGCTTCAACGTGACGGAGGACTGCGCGGCAGACGTCTACCCCCGTATAATCACAAATTTTTGCGATTGTGAGGTTTTGGAGTCGCTTTGGGGATTTGGCCGAATAATCATGTCCCCGATTTTGGAAGCCGAGGATTTGGCGCAATACGTATTATGCGCATTAAAGGATTTTCGCGGGACGAAAGTCCCGCCCCTGCTGACAAGCGAGAATTTGACCGTATCGCAGCCCACAACCTACGCGACCAAAATCGCGGATTTGGAAAAGCGGGTCGCGGCTCTTGAAGAGGAATTTATTAAACACATGGTAACGACCGCTTGTGTTGCGGGAGGAAATGATATGGGAAAAGTACTTGTGGAAATCAAACGCAAATTAGAGGAAAACATGTAAAGGGAGCGAACCACTCAAAAGCGGCGAAATGCTTGAAAACCCTTGACGAACCCGCCGAGTGTTTCACCCGTCCGCAGGAGTCGGAATAAATACTATTATGAAAAAAGAGAAGAAACCGTTTAAAGTATCGTTCGTGTTTGCGGGCGGTATCGAAATGCCCGCCGCGGAATACGGCGGGGAACTGACCGCCGCGCAAGCGGAGCGGCTGAACGCGGCTTTTTCCGTGGTACGCGAGCATACGGACGCGTCGGATTTGCCGACTGAAACCGTTAACGGCGGTTGAGGCGGCTTAATCGGCAATAGTTGCACGGTTAAGTACATCAAGCGGACAAGCCCTAACGGGCGGGAGGATGCGCGGCATGTCGAAATCGGTTTTTGAGAAAACGCCCGAAAGCGGCAGATTTTGCGTCAAATGCGGCGGCGAAGTGAACGGGTTCGAGTTGCGCTGCAACAGGACGCTGTCTTTCAAGGAGCCGACGTGCGAGGCGTGCATGTGCAAGGCATACGACATAAGCCGTGAATATTTCCGGCAAAGCATGGAGGCGCGGTTCGAAATAACGCCGTGCATAGGGCTATGAACGAAGTTTTTAGGGCTGAATGCGGCTTATTCTTTAAGCCGCAGGACGTAGGGATGACCTACCACGAGGGCAAGGCGTGGGGCGTGGAAGTCGGAAAGGAATTAGCGTTTTGCCCGTTCGATTGCCCGTGTACGTTCCGTGACGGGTTCGGCGCGCGGTTCCCCGCATTGGCGGGCTACTGTGAAATCCGCTCTTGCGCGAAACCTTACGACTACGAAAACAGCGCGGAATTTGCCGAGCGCAATAATACGTCGTCGTCGTTTAAAAAGGCTACGGCACAATACGGCGGCTATTGTGGGGCGATTTCGGCCGACCATTTCGGCGGGATTACGGTAACGAAAAACTTCGCCCACTGCCGAGAATGCCGAAACGAGCGTTGCAACGTCACGGACGGCAAGCGCGATTTGCATATGTGCCGCGTTATAGCCAAACGCAAATCGGAAAACCGTTTCGGCTTCCTAAAAGAAACCATTACATACGAAACCGACCTAATAGGCTATCCCGTCACCCGCGCCGCCGCCGAGCAGTGGGTCGCGGAAAACCGCGCCCACGCCGCCGTTATCCGTAGGCAAAGGGCGAGCCGCGACTTTGAGAAAGACCTGCAAGCGATAAAATCGGAGGTATGATATGAAACTGTTCAAACGAAAAAGCAAACTGTCGGCGGCGGAGGCGCGAATAGCCGCGAATCTGCGCGCGCCGGACGCGGGGCTAGCGGACATACGGCGGCGGCTTGAAATGCCGGGGCTTATGCTGAAAAGCCCGCGCCCGCCGATTAACCTGCCGTACCCGTTTTACAACATCGAGCCGCGCATTGTAACAATTTATATAAAGGAGGGCGAATTATGAAAACAATCGACGCAACAAATCAAAGATATTATGTTGACGAACTGCCGCGAACATGCTGCAAATGCGAGTTTCGGCACAAGGAAAATCAAACTTGCGTAGAAAAGTCAGTAAGCGGCGGCGATGTATCCGTTATAAACGAGGTGCGCGTATGTTTTATTACAGGAACGCGGTATGGCATTGGCGGTCGGAACGGGGATTGCCCTCTTGTGTTGCACGACTGCGGAAAGAACGCGAAAATTAAAGTAATCGACACGGAGGGCGAATTATGACAAAGCAAATTGGAAATCAGAACCCGAAAAAGAGCGCGCGCAACTGGCGTAAAGCATTGGCCGCGCAACGCGCGAAACAGGCGGCGGCGGAAGCCGAAGCGAAACGGACGGCGGCAAAAGCCGAACCCGACGAAACCGGGGACGGGGAAATCGACGACCGCGGTTTGATGTGGTGGCACAAATAGGAGGGCGGCAGAAATGACCGAACAGGAATATCAAGCCCGCATATGGGAACTTGAAAACGAGATTGCGGCGTTAAAGGCAAGCAAGATAAGCATGACGCAGGTCGGCTTGCATACCCCGATGAACAACTACGGCGAATACGCGCCCGGCAGGGCGGTCAAACTCTACGCGCTGACGTCGGAACTTGCCGCCGTCGCCGCAAAGGAACCGACGGACACGGAATGCACCGACGTCGCGGGCCTGTTTTGCGACAAGCAAAGGGCGTACATCAAGGCGGCCAAAGCCGCCGAGCGGGAAATCGCGAAAAGCAAGCCCACGCTCCCGCGCGGCGCGGAAACGCCGGAGGACGCGTACAACGCCGCAATGGAAAAAGCCGAACGGCGGGCATTGGGCAAAATCCGCGCCGCGCTGAAAGGCGTCCCGTATGACGAGAACGAATGCGACGAAAGCGAGTATGACGAAAACGGGGAAAATGAAACCCCGCCGGACGGCGGCGAACCTGCAACGGAGCGAAAGGAATGAGCGGAAACACATACAACAAAATCATATGCGGCGACGCGCTTGCCGCGCTGAAAACCCTGCCGCCCGAAAGCGTGAACACGGCCATAACGTCGCCGCCCTACTACGGTCTGCGCGATTACGGCGCGGCGGGTCAAATCGGGTTAGAGAAAACGCCCGAACAATACATATCGCGCCTTGTAGGCGTGTTTAACGAGGTTAAGCGCGTCCTCCGCGCAGACGGCACCCTATGGGTCAACATAGCGGACTGCTACGCCGGAAGCCGCAAGGGTGCCGCGCTCTACCCCGAAAACGCGAAAAAATACAAGCAGGGAACCAACCGCGGGCTTATAGGGCAAAAGGCGGTAACCGCCGTCACATACGGCGAATGCAAGGAAAAAGACCTTGTCGGTATCCCGTGGCTTTTGGCGTTCGCGCTGCGGGCGGCGGGGTGGTATTTGCGGCAGAGCATTATATGGGCGAAACCGAACCCCATGCCGGAAAGCGTAAAAGACCGCTGTACGCGCTCGCACGAGTATATATTTATGTTCTCAAAGTCGCCGAAATATTATTACGACGCGGAAGCAATCAAAGAACAGGCATTGACGACGGACGCCGCCCAACCGCGCGGGAGTTTGGGAACATCGACGCTTAACGGCGGGAGGCGAAAACAGGACGGAGCGGGAAACCCGACATATACGGGGTTTAACGCGCGCTATTTTTCCAAAGAACCGCCGTTAATGCGCAACAAACGCGACGTATGGACGGTTGCGCCCCACCCCGACCGCACAGGGGACGCGCATTTCGCCACATTCCCCGTCGAACTGATAACCCCGTGCGTATTGGCCGGCTGTCCCGAGGGCGGCGTGGTGCTTGACCCGTTCAGCGGCTCGGGAACCACGGGCGCGGCGGCCGTCAAGTATAACCGCAAGTATATTTTAATCGACATTTCCGCGCCGTATATCGAAATAGCCAAACGGCGGCTCGCGGAAGCCGAACGGCAATTAACCGTATTTAATTACGGGGAGGCGGCCAATGAATAAAAACGCGCAAACCAACTTCATAGACGAGTTAATCGTCGATAGTTTCGCGGGCGGCGGCGGGGCGAGCACGGGCATAGAACTCGCGCTCGGCCGCCCCGTGGACGTGGCTATCAACCACGACCCCGACGCTATCGAAATGCACAAAATCAACCACAAATTTACCCGCCACTACTGCGAGGACGTTTGGAATATCGACCCGCCGGCCGTGACGCGCGGCCGCCCCGTGGGCCTGCTGTGGGCGTCGCCCGACTGCAAGCATTTCAGCAGGGCAAAAGGCGGCAAGCCCGTCGAGAAAAAAATCCGAGGCCTCGCGTGGGTCGTGCTGCGCTGGGCGGGGACGGTGCGGCCGCGCGTGATTATCCTTGAAAACGTCGGGGAGTTCCAAACGTGGGGGCCGGTGCGCAAGGGCAAGCCCATAAAAGCCCGGGCGGGCGAAACGTTCAG
>JAISFM010000214.1 GCA_031263605.1 Clostridiales bacterium
AAGCGTTTTAATGCCAAATTCCCGCATAACGGGTTCCGCGCGCATGTCGTACCAAGCGTTTACTTCTTCGGGCGGCATGTTCTTTGTTTCCTCGTAAATGCGCTCGCGGATTTTATGCAGTTCCGCCATCGTCTTATATTCTTTCATTTTGGTTATAAATATTTGCGCTCGGGCAATTTGTCGATTACGCGGAAACCGTACTTTTTTTGAAGTTCGAGCGTCGCGGCGTTTGTCCGCGCGAGCCGTTCCTCGATGGTCAGCCCATTTTTTTCGCGGCTTAAACATTCGCGGATTTCATGAATTTCGCGCATAGCGTTCGGTTCAGTCATTTTCGATTACCTCCGTCGGCGAGTTGATCATAACGCGTTTATACCCCTCCTTGAAATTGATAATTTCCGATTGGGCGATTGTTTTCACTTTGACGATGTGTTTAAAGTTCCAACTGACGATGATGTCCAATCCCCAAACGCCGGTGGAAGCGATATGCAACGCGTCGTCGGCGTACTTGGCGGGAATCATTCCCTCGGCGATATATATGTCGGCAAGCCGTTCGGTCTCGGCATTGTTCGGCAAAATCTCCACGCCGTATTTATCGATCAATTCAAACATGCGCGAGCGTTTAGGTTCGGGCGCGCGGCCAAGTTCCTCGACGACATGCACGGACATAAACGGGGCGTATTTCCCCGCTTTGATTTCCTCGAAAAGTTTCAAGGTGTCGGCCTTTGCGGCGGGCGCGTCGTCGGCGAAAACAAAGTTGAAAACCGAGGTTTCCAAATAGATGCGCGGTACCCTCATGTTATTAGTATATCATAAAACGCGGGAATTTGTCAAGGGCGCGGGGCAACGGCGGGAATAAACCACCCCGCCGCCATGGGCGGCACCCCTTTTTCAGTCCACAGCGCATAGTCCACAACGGAAAGAATGCCGGAAATTTTTTTTTGGAATTTTTTTTAAAAACCCCGTAAAAACAGTTGACAAGAGGAAAAGAGTATGTTATTATGTTAATGAGTTAACTAACTAACAGTTAAACTCAACGGAAACGCGGTTAAAAGTATGAACGACGAGAAACCGATCTTTATCCAAATCATCGAGATGATCGAGGACGACATACTGTCCGGCGTGTATAGCGCGGACGGCCTTATCATCTCTACGCCGCAGATCTCTAAACTGCTCGGCGTAAACCCCGCCACCGCGCAAAAAGCGATCGGCATTTTAACCGACGGCGGAATCGTCTATAAAAAACGCGGCGTCGGCATGGCCGTTTCCGCGAGGGCGAAAGGCTTGATATTGGAAAAACGGAAAGCCGACTTCTTTGAACGGGCGGTAAAGGAGTTCGTCGCGGCCGCGAAAAAAATCGGGATCGGTACGGACGAGTTGATCGGGATTATCGCCCGTTCAAATTAAAACGCGACGCGGCAATCTCTATATAAAAAGGCGCGTTTCGTGTTCGGTAGAGATTGCTTCGTCAGACGCTTTACGCGTCCTCCTCGCAATGACTTATAGCGAAATTAAAAGGCAAGCGGAATTGCATCGGATTTTAATTCCGTTGCAAGTCTAATGACATGCATCATTTATGAGCAACGCTATATGCCCGCTCCCTAAAAAGCACACAAGCCCGACTATAAAAAAAACACCCTATAAAAAAGAAAAAATGCCGCTGCGGAAAACGGGCGGCGGGAGGTTATAAAACATGATACGGTTCGACAATGTGACAAAACGGTACGGCAATACCGCCGCTATGGACGGCTTTTCATGGGCTGCGGAGCGGACGGGCATTTATTGCCTGTTGGGCAGGAACGGCGCGGGCAAAACCACGCTGATGAAACTGGCCGCCGGCCATATCGGCCCTACGGCGGGGGCGGTCTTCGTCAACGGGGCGCAGGTTAAAATGTTCGCTATGCCCGACGCGGCGCACTTCGTGGAAAGCGGCGCGGCGCAGTTCAACGTGAAACTGTCGGCCCTGTTCCGATACGCGGCCGACGTCAACCCGTCGTTCGACCTTGATTTTGCGCTGGCGTTGGCGAAACGCTTTAAATTGGACTTGAACAAGCGGTACAAGCACCTGTCTTTCGGCATGAAAGCGATGGCGAGCACGCTGATCGCGCTGTCCTCGGGCAGGGAAATTTTACTGCTCGACGAGCCCGTGCTGGGGTTCGACCCCGTTATGCGCAAGGTCTTTTACGACATGCTGCAAGAGGCCGTCGCCGCAAAGCCCAAAACGGTGATTGTCTCCACGCACATCATCGACGAAATCGAAAAGGTCGCCGACAGCCTGATCATTATCGACAAGGGGCGGTTGGTGCTGTGCTGCGGCATGGCCGAAATCGACGAAAAGGCGTACAGCGTCATCGGCCCCGCCGAGCCCGTCAAGGCGGCTACGGAAGGCTTGCGCGTCATCGGCGAAACGAAAGCAGGCGGCTTTTTGTCGCGCTACGTCTATGACCGCCGCGTCAAGCCCAGCGACAAATACACCGTTTCCGGCCTTGGATTGCAGGAATTTTTTATAGGGCTTGTCGGGACGGAGGATGCGCTTTGATGGGGAATTGAGAAGTGAAAATTGAGAATTGAGAAGTTAAGGATAAAGCCTTCGCGCTAAAATCTTTCCGCTCGCGGGTAAGAAACATAGCGCATATTAAAAGTTGTTTTGCGACAGGTCAACACTTCTCAATTCTCAATTTGAAAGAACACCTCGTCCGCCGGATAGGTAATAGTACGGGTTTGTCGGCGGGTAAGAAACATAGCGCATATTAAAAGTTGTTTTGCGACAGGTCAACACTTCTCAATTCTCAATTCTCAATTCTCAATTAAAAAAAGGAAATATAAAGAATATGAAAACAACTCTGAAAAACATTTGGGGCATGGCAAAGGTCAGTTTGAAACAATCTAAAACCGCGTACTTGATCACGGGCATTCTGTTCGCGTTGGGCGTGGCGCAACTGATCGTACAACTCTCAATCCCGCCGAACCCGGACAACCAAACGCTCGCGGTCGCCAATTACCTGTTCGTTTTGCCGATCTTTATCGCGATCTTTATCGCCGCGCGGCACTTCTCGCGCATAATGAATTTAGGCGGCAAGCGCAAGGATTTCTTTTGGACTTGCCTACCGCTTTACGCGGCGGCGGCGTTCGCCGTGTCGCTGGCCGGCACAATCCTAACCGTGACGGTGGACGCGCTCTGCGCGGGCAAAATCGGCATCATGAACCTTTGGGACATTTTCGGCTTTATGCGGCGCGGCCCTGTCGTTGCGTTCTTTCAAATGGGCGCGCTGTTATTGTTGGCGGCTTGCGCGGCGCACACGCTGACGCTGATTCAAAGCAAGTGGTACGGCTATGTAACGGACGCTCTGATCATCGCGGTCATCAGCGTCTTTACCCCCATCGCCCCGCTGCGCTCCGCGCTCGCGTGGTTCTTTAAAATGATCATTTTCCATGAAATAGCAATCGCGCAGATTGTGTCATGTTTGTTTGTCACCGCGCTTGTGTACGGCGCGAGTTTGTTCGCGGTGAGACGCAAGACTATTTAAATAAGGACGAAGTAGGAAGGACGAAGGACGAAGTGCGGTCGAGGTTTCGTCATACGGGTTTGTCGGCGGGTAAGAAACATAGAGCATACTAAAAGTTTCTTTTTGCGGCAGCACCCGACACTTCGACCTTCGTCCTTCCTACTTCCTACTTACAATGTCGGTGGGTATGAAACATAGAGCATAATAAAGGTTTCTTTTTGCGGCAGCACCCGACACTTCCTACTTCGTCCTTCCTACTTCCTACTTAAAAAAACACCCCGCCGGATAGGTAACAGGCAAATAACAAAAAAAAGGAATATAAAAAATATGAAAACAAATCTGAAAAACATTTGGGGCATGGCGAAGGTCAGTTTGAAACAATCTAAAACCGCGTATTGGATTGCCGGTATCGCGCTCGCTTTGGGCGTGGCGCAGTTGCTCGTCTTGATCGCGGTCGTATCGGAACCGGGCAACGTCGGCTTTTCGGTCGCCAATTACTTGATCGTTTTGCCGTTCTTTATGGCAATCCTGATCCCCGCGCGGCAATTTTCCCGCATGATGAATTTGGGCGGCAAGCGCAGGGATTTCTTTTGGGCCTGCCTGCCCGTTTACGCGGCGGCGGCGTTCGCCGTATCGCTGGCCGGCGTACTCCTTACCGTGACGCTCGATACGCGCGTGTTCGGCCAAGCGGGTTTTTTGAACCTTTGGCGCGTGTTCGGCTTTATGAAACACGGCCCCGTCGCGGCGTTCTTTCAAATGGGCGCGTTCCTGCTGTTCCTCGCCTGCGCGGCGCACACGCTGACGCTGATCCAAGACAGGTGGTACGGTTTGGCCGCGGACGCTTTGATCATCGCGGTCGTCAGCGTCTTTACCCCCATCGCCCCGCTGCGCTCCGCGCTCGCGTGGTTCTTTAAAATGATCATTTTCCATGATTCCGCAATCGCGCAGATTGTGTCCTGTTTGTTTGTCGCCGCGCTTGTGTACGGGGCGAGTTTGTTCGCGGTGAGGCGCAAGGCGATTTAAATAAGGACGAAGTAGGAAGGACGAAGGACGAAGTGCGGTCGAGGTTTCGTCATACGGGTTTGTCGGCAGGTAAGAAACATAGAGCATACTAAAAGTTTCTTTTTGCGGTAGCACCCGACACTTCCTACTTCGTCCTTCCTACTTCCTACTTACAATGTCGGTGGGCATGAAACATAGAGCATAATAAAGGTTTCTTTTTGCGTCAGCATCCGACACTTCTCACTTCTCAATTCTCAATTCTCAATTTTCAATCCTCAACCTCCATTCTCAATTTTTGACCCCTCGAACTCGGACGCGTTGACCACCGTTATTTTCGACGCTATGCGCTGCATCAATTCGGCGCGGTGCGAAATGAGGCCGATCGTCAGGCGGTCGTGGCGCAAACGCTCGAAACTGTCCATCACCGTTTCGATGAGGTCGTTGTCGAGGGTGCCGAACCCCTCGTCGAGAAAGAAAAACTCCATCAGGCGGTCGCCCCCCGCCGCCAAATTTTCGGAAATCGCGAGGGCGAGCGACAGCGACACCAAAAAAGTCTCGCCGCCCGACAGCGTGGACACGCCCCGCCGCCGCCCCCCGCTCATGTTGTCGATGACGACGAACTCGCCGTCGTATTCCAAATTGAACCGCCCGCCCGTAAGGCGCGACAGGCGTTGCGACGCCGCGTCCGTGAAATCGTAAATCTGCTCCTCCGCCACGTAGCCCATCAGCGCGCGCCCCATCAGCGCGGATTGCAGGCGTTTAATCAAATCGGACTCGGCGGTCTTCGCCCGCAAGGCTTTGTCAATCTCCCGCAACGCCGCGAAAGCGCGCCGCCGCTCGTCGAGAGCCGCTTCCGACCGCGCTTTTCGGTCGCGCAAAGCCCCTTCCTCGTTGTAAGCCGCCCTCTCGCCCGCCGCCGCCGCGGCCGCCGCCGCCTTTAACGCGGCCGGTTCCGCGCCCTCGGGCAGGTCGGCCTTCAACGCTTCCGTCTGCGCCGCGAGTTGCTTGCCCTCGCCCCGCATATGCTCGTATTCCGCGCTCGCCGCCGCCCGCCGCTCGGTCAAGCGCGCGATTTCCGCGTCTATCAGAGCCGCCGACGCGTCGTTGATCAGCGCGGCCACCTCGCCGCGAATCGACGCGTCGCGCTTTTTGCAGTCCGCAATCGCGGAATCGGCCTCGCGCAAAGCCCGCCTCACCGCTTCCATGTCCGCGCCGATAGTCCCCGCCGCCGAAAAAACCGGCCCGCGCGCGGGCCCGCCGCAGACCGGACAGGGGTCGCCCGCCCGCAAATCGGCCGCCAGCGCCGCCGCCATGTTCTCGCGGTTCAACCGCTCGCGCTCCTCCGCCGCGCGCCCCCGCGCGAGTTCCGCCCGCGCCTGCGCCGCGAACAAAGCGGTCTGCTCGGCCATCAGCGCGGCGTTCCGTTCCATGTTCCGCTTCGACAGCGCGGCTTTACGCGCCTCGGCCGCGCCGATCTTTTCCCCGCACTCTTTGATGTCGTCGCCGAAACGCTTGTATTTGCCGCGCAGGTCCGCGAGTTCCGCGCTCTTTTTCAGGTATTCGGCGCATTTGTCGGCTTGCGCCTTTAAGGTCTCGGCTTGCGCGGCAAACGCGGCGCGCTCCGCCGATTTGAGTTCCAGCGCGCGCCCCGCGCCCTCGATTTCCTTTTCCAGCGCGGCAAGGGTTTCGGCGGTGACCGCGCCCGTCCGCGCCTTCTCCCCCGTGAGCCGCGCCAAATCCAATTCGACCGCCGCGCTGCGTTTGCGGACGCGCTCGCTCAATTTCTCGCCGTACTCGTCGAGGGAAAAGATCCGCCCGATCGCGTTGATCCGGTCGGTGGGGTTTTGGTTGAGGAAGCGGGCGAACTCGCCCTGTTGCAGGACGATGCACTGGCAAAAGTCCTCGACCTTTAACCCGACGATTTCCAGCAACCGCGCGTCCGCCGCCCGAGGGTCCTGTTCGAGCGCGGTCGGCGCGCCCCCGTCCGTCGCGTCGGACAGCGTCGCGTCCTGCTTTACGTCGCCGTTTTTCCGCCGCGCAAAGCGGCGTTCGATCAAATAACGCTTGCGCTCGCCCCGGCAGACGATTTCAAACAGGAACGAAACGCGGGTTTCCGTCGATTTCAGATTGATGAAGTCGGCGTTGCGCTGCCCGCGCCCCGGGATCTTTCCGTACAAGGACAAAATCATAGCGTCCAAAACCGTAGTCTTGCCGCTGCCGGTCTTGCCCGCGATGCCGAACAGGCCGCCCGCCGAGAGCGTCTCGAAGTCGACGACCTGTTCCTCGATAAAACTGTTGAGGCCCGATAGGGCGAGGCGTAATGGTTTCATGGTTACTCCGTGGGTAGGGGGGAAATAGTGGTTAGTGGTTAGTGATTAGTGGTTAGTGTCGGTCGAGAGTTTATTGCGCCGTACTTTGGGGAAAACTTTTTGAAAAAAGTTTTCCCCAAACCCCTTTCAAAAACTTTCAACTTTTTATCATTAGAATTGTTGCAACTATGGACTGTACGCTGTTCTGTCATTTCGAGCGAAGTCGAGAAATCCCCCACCGATTGCGCATAGTACTTTATCCTTTAACTGCGGACTATGGACTATTCCGGCATTCGGTTTGCCGCGCAAGAATCTCAACCTGACTGCGCCCAATTTCTCCGACAATACCTATTACTTATTACCTATTACTTATTACCTAATCTTTTACCTTTTACCTTTTACCTTTCCCTTACTCGCTTTCCATCAGTTCCAAAAACAATTTAGTCATTTCCTCCGTCGGCTCGGTTCCGGTGCGGCGCAGGTAAAAGCCGCGAAACAGTTCGGCCTTGGGCAGGACGCGCACGTTGACCGCCCGCCGCTTTTCCTGTTCGGGGAGTTTGAGCGAGATTTTCAACAGGTTGGGGAACGTGGTTTTTAAGAGTTTGTTCTCGCTGTCCGACAGGGGCGCGGGCAGCGTCAATTCCAGCGACACATAATCGTCCGCGCGCGCGGTCAGTTTGTCCAGCGCGTCCGTGAAACTATCGGCGGTCAAGGTCGTCAGCCGCCGCCCGCTCTTTAAGGGGATCATTTCGACGGATCGAACGCCCGCGCCGGGCGAACAATCCACTTCGATCACGCACTTGTCCGGCCATTCGTCAAAGTAGCACGGCAAAATCGAGCCGCTGTAATAGACGTGGCGTTCCGCGTCGATCGCCTGCTGCTTGTGCAGGTGGCCGAGCGCGGTATAGTGGCAGTCGGGCAGGAATTTCCGATCGACCAATTTCGCGCCGCCCAATTCGATTTCACGCTCGCCGCCGCCCACCGTCCCGCCCTGCACAAACAGATGGCTGACCGCGATATTGATACTGTCGGGACGGAAATCCCGCGCCGCCGGCCGGAACCAGCGGCCGACGCGTTCGGAAAAGGTTTCTTCACAGTGCACAGCGCACAGTTCACAGTCCACAGTTGCGGACTTTTCGCAGTCCGCAGCGCATAGTTCACAGTCCGCAGTTGCGGACTTTTCGCAGTTCACAGCGCACAGTCCACAGTCCACAGTTGCGGATTTATCCGTTTCACAGTCCGCAGTTGCGGATTTGTTTTTTTTACCGCCATTCCGTTTGGCGTGAATACTCCCGTCCTTTAACTGTGGACTGTGCACTGTGCACTGTGGACTTGATTGCGCATTATCCTTTAATTGTGCATTGGGAATTTCGGTTTTGTCCCTTTCGGAGCGGCCCGAGGATAATTCCCCGACCGATTTTTCTTTTTTGGCCGGACTATTTTCTTTTGACCGGCTTTCCGTGACGGGCTCGCTCAAAGAAAAATGTCCGAAACTGCATAGCCTCTCGAACTCGGCCATACGCGCGTCGGTGGGGTACGACAGCAGGGCGAACACCGCCGTTTCGCCGCCGGCCTCTATCGTCACGCTCTGCGCGCCCGACGACAAATAGATGCCGTAAGCGCGCGCCAAACTTTGCGCCGCCGTCACCCGCTCCACGTCGTCGTGATTGCCCGCGATTAAAATTACCTTGCGCTTGCCGTAATCGGAGATGCGGACGAGCGACTCGTAAAACAACGCTTCGGCGTCCGCGCCGGGGATAGCGTTGTCGAAAATGTCGCCCGCCGCGAGTACTATGTCTATGTTGCGGCTTTCGGCGATTTCAGCGATTTCATTCAAGACGGCGCGCTGCTCGTCCAACCGATCGCGCCCTTCCAGTTTCTTTCCCAAATGCCAATCGCTCGTGTGCAGGATTTTCATACGCATACTATTATACCATATAAATTGAAAATTGAGAATTGAGAAGTATCGGACGCAAGAATTGAGAAGTATCGGACGCTGACGCAAAATAGAAAGGACGAAGTAGGAAGGACGAAGGACGAAGGACGAAGTATCGGGTGCTGCCGCAAAATAGAAAGGACGAAGTAGGAAGGACGAAGGACGAAGGACGAAGTATCGGGTGCTGCCGCAAAA
>JAISFM010000222.1 GCA_031263605.1 Clostridiales bacterium
TCTTTTTTACTGTTGCATCTACCAACTATTAAAATCTATTCTTCTTCTTTAGTATGCTCTTTTGTGTGTCTGCCCCTCCCCCACACACACAACCCCCCCCCCCCCCCCCCCCCCCCCCAAACCCGCTAACCCGTAAACCCGCAAACCCACTAACCGAAAAGGAAAAACCAAATGGAACAAGAAACGAATAAAACCGACGGCGCGGGGACGCGGACGGCGGCAATAAAGATAGCGGGCATGACGTGCGCGGCGTGCGCGGCGCGGATAGAAAAAGCGTTGAAAAAGACGGACGGCGTAACAAGCGCGGCCGTCAACTTCGCGACGGAAAAAGCGACGGTGATATACGACCCGCAAATCGTGCGGCTTGCGGGGCTGCGGCAAGCGGTGACGGACGTCGGCTATAAACCGTTGGACGCGGAAAGCGGCGCGGCGGCGGACGAGGACAAAATCCGCAAGAAAAAGGAAATCCGAACGCTGTGGATTAAGTTTGCCGTATCGGCCGCGTTCAGTATCCCCCTGCTGTACTTCGCCATGGGCCCCATGGTCACGTGGTGGAACGCCCCCGTGCCGAGGCTCGTCGCGCCCATGGACTTCCCGCTCAACTTCGCGATATTGCAGGTCTGCTTGACCGTCCCCGTCATAGCGGTCGGGTACAGGTTTTACACGGTCGGCTTTAAAGCGATAATAAAACGCAGCCCGAACATGGACTCGTTGATAGCGATAGGCACGACGGCGGCGTTCGGGTACAGCGTGTTTTCTCTGGTGCAGATTGCGTTGGGCGACTTCGCGGCGGCAGACCGGCTGTACTTCGAGACGGCGGGCGTGATCATCACGCTGATCATGTTGGGGAAGACGTTAGAGGCGGTCAGCAAGGGCAAGACCGGCGAGGCGATCAAACGGCTGATGGGGCTTGCGCCCAAAACCGCGACGGTCATAAAGGGCGGCGCGGAAACGGAAATACCGATCGGCGAGGTCGAGGAGGGCGATATTCTCCTCGTCAAGCCCGGCGAAAAGATACCCGTGGACGGCGTAGTCACGGAGGGCTCCGCCGCGATAGACGAGTCCATGCTGACCGGCGAGAGCATACCCATAGACAAAAAGGCGGGCGACAAGGTTTACGCCGCGAGCATCAACAAAAACGGCCTCATTCAATTTCGGGCGACAAAGATCGGCGCGGACACCGCGCTCGCGCAGATTATAAAACTCGTCGAGGACGCGCAGGGCAGCAAGGCCCCGATCGCAAAGGCGGCGGACGTCGTGTCGGGGTGGTTCGTCCCGATCGTCTTCGGCATAGCGGCTCTGGCTTTCGCGGCGTGGCTGATATTCGGCGGCGCGGATTTGCCCGGCGGCAAATTGGTGTTCAGTTTGACGGCCTTTATTTCCGTGCTGGTCATCGCCTGCCCGTGCGCTTTGGGGCTGGCCACGCCCACGGCGATTATGGTCGGCACGGGCATGGGCGCGAAAAACGGCATACTGATCAAGGGCGGCGAGGCGTTGGAGACCACGCACAAAATCAAAACGATTGTGTTCGACAAGACCGGGACGCTTACGGAGGGTAAGCCGGAGGTGACCGATATAGTGGTCAGTCCACAGTGCACAGTGCACAGTCCACAGTTAAAGGATAAGAGTAATGCACAATGCAACGGACATTTTTCTTTAAGTGAGCCCGTCACGGGAAGCCCGTCAAAAGAAAATAGTCCGGCCAAAAAAGAAAAATCGGTCGGGGAATTATCGGCGGGCAAAGCATGTCGTGCGGACGGCGATAAAAAAAGCACGACCGCAACTGTGGACTGTGGACTGTGGACTGTGGACTGTTTGTTGCAACTCGCCGCGTCCGCCGAAAAAGGGTCCGAACACCCTCTGGGGCAGGCGATTGTGCGGGCGGCCGAAAAAACGGGGCTGGACTTCCTGCCGATCGAACGGTTCGAGGCTTTGACCGGCTTCGGGATCTCCGCCCGAATCGGGGGCAGGGCTATCCTGCTCGGCAACAAAAAACTGATGTCGAACAACGACGTGGCGACGGACGGGCTGCGGGAACGGGCGGACGCTTTGGCGGCCGAGGGCAAAACGCCCATGTATATCGCCGTGGGCGGCGAACTCGCGGGCGTCATTGCGGTCGCCGACGTGGTGAAAAAGAGCAGCCGCGATGCGGTCGCCGCCTTGCGGCGCATGGGAATCGAGGTCGCGATGATCACCGGCGACAACAAACGCACCGCCGAGGCGATAGCCAAACAGGTCGGCATAACGCGCGCGCTGTCCGAGGTGCTGCCGCAGGACAAGGCCGAGGAGGTCAAAAAACTGCAAGCGGAGGGCAAAAAAGTCGCGATGGTGGGCGACGGCATCAACGACGCGCCCGCCCTCGCGCAAGCGGACATTGGCATAGCGATCGGCTCCGGCACCGACGTGGCGATGGAATCCGCCGACATCGTGCTGATGCGCAGCGACCTCACGGACGTGCCTACGGCGATTTCGCTTTCCAAAAAGACGATGCGCAACATCAAGCAAAACCTGTTTTGGGCGTTCGGCTACAACACGGCGGGCATACCCATTGCGGCGGGCTTGCTGTACCTGATGGGCGGCCCCCTGCTCAACCCGATATTCGCGGCGGCGGCCATGAGTTTGAGTTCGGTTTCGGTCTTGCTGAACGCGTTAAGGCTGCGGTTTTTCAAAAAGCCGCCGGCAAATGGGGCGTAGGCAAATCGGCAACTCGACAGGGCGCGTGACAAATCGGCAAATCGTTTGTCATAGCGAGGAGCGCGAACGCCCCGGTTGTCATTGCGAGGAGCGCAAAGCGCGACGCGGCAATCTCTACCGGACAGAGGAACGCCCCGCGCAATGTCCCCCGACCGAAACTGTGGACTATGCACTGTGGACTGTGCACTGCTTTTGTCATTGCGAGGAGCGCAGATCGCGCGACGCGGCAATCTCTACCGAACAGAGGAACGCCCCGCGCCCCCTCGTGTCATTCTTTCCGTGAGTGAATAATCTCAACCGCAATTGTGAATTGTGCATTGTGAATTGTGCAAAGTCCGTTATCCTTAACTGTGGACTGTGGACTATGCACTGTGGACTATACACTGTGGACTGTCCTGTCAACGCTCGTAAAAGCAAAGGTATGAAAAACATGAAAAAAAAGATTTTACTATGCATCGCGTTTCTGTTGACGGCGTTTCCGCTGCTCGCCGCTTGCGGCGCGACCGACGTGATAGCCAACTATTCGGTTAAGGCGTTCAACGGTTTGACGGCTACGCTCGGCGCGGCGGGGTACGAGTACGCCGACGGCAAGCACAAAGCCGTCTCGCCCGACGGGACGGAAAAATTTATTTTCGGCGGCCAAATAGCGATTGAAATAGACATAGCCGAATTTCGCGCGGCGGGGCTGGAACGCATGAGGCTTATGGAACTGATGGACGCGGCGGGGCAGGGCAACATGACGCTGGACGGGGATCTGCTGACCGTTTTTTTGGCCGGCGCAAACGTCGCGGCGACGGAGGACAAGGAGTCGGCTTTCGAGCAAAACATCAGGGACAACCGAAACGCGCTGATGTACAGCGCGGACATGGGGCATTTCGGCATCGCGCTGGACGGTATGCATATGTTCGAGTGGGCGCAGCACGCGGACAAAAACGACAAGGACATGGTATTTGTCTTGCCCCCCGATTTGTTCAAGGATGCCGGATTGGATACGGAACGACTTGACAAATGGGTTTATACCGAAATCGAAATGATGGACAAAAACGGCAAAAAAAGCAAGGAGTATAAACTGGTCAAGTTTTTCGATTTTTAGGGGCGCGCACTACCGGTCATTAGACTTGTAGCGAAATGAATACGGTGTCATAGCAAGGAGCGCGAACGCCCCGCGTGTCATTGCGAGGAGCGCAGATCGCGCGACGCGGCAATCTCTACCGAACAGAGGAACGCCCCGCGCCCCTCTTGTCATTCTTTCCGTGAGTGAATAATCTCAACCGATTGCGCGCAAAGTCCTGTCATTTCGAGCGAAGTCGAGAAATCTCCCACCGTATGCGCATAGTCCGTTATCCTTAACTGTGGACTGTGGACTATGCACTGTGGACTGTCCTGTCGGGCGTAACGCATAGCGCGACGCGGCAATCTCTACCGAACAGAGGAACGCCCCGCGCAATGTCCCCCAACCGAAACTGTGGACTGTGGACTATGCACTGTGGACTGCTTTTGTCATCTCAACCTTACCGAACATGCCGCCTATGTCTGTATTAAAACTTTATTTAAACATACGGTCACAAAACTATTGACATTCCGAAAATCCCATGATATAATACAGGCAATTGTAAATTTCTTTCCGGGTCCTCGCTCTTTGGCAACTGAATACTATATCCCTACGCGTTCCCTCCGCCGAGCGGCGGTGCCCCTTTTGGCGTACCGTTTGAATCCCGCCCGGCAACAAGCCTAATAACGGTATCGATGCTATTTGCCCGCTCTCTCCCCGCGGCGGGTTGACCGTCCGCTTGAAAAGTGTTACAATAGGCGTGCGGCGTTAAATAAACCGACGCCGGAAAGACAGTAAAACGGTCACCGAACGAATCAATCGGCAACCGAAAGGATAGAAAAATGACGAAATTAAAATTAAAAGTGAACGGCATGACTTGCGCGCATTGCGAAAACGCGGTCGTCCAAGCGGTGAGCGCGCTCGCGGGCGTGAAAAGCGTAAAGGCTTCTGCCAAAAAGGGCGCGGCGCGCGTCGTGTTCGACGAGGGCAAACTGGCCGAAGAGGACATTGTGCGGGCTATACGGGCGCAGGAATACGAGGTTGTCCGATAAGGCGACAGCATTTATTTTATTGCGGTGAGGAAAGTTTGAAAGCCGCGAAAATCCGCATGTCATCTCGACCGAAGCGAATGAAATGAGCGGAGCGGAGAGATCCCCCACCTTATTATAGTGGGAGATTTCTCGACTTTGCTCAGATCATGACGCCACTCAATCATTCTCAAAAAAAGTAAATGCTGTTACCGTGGGCCGTCCGTTTGGGAGTGTACAAACCGCATTGCTGCCGGTCATTAGACTTGTAGCGAAATACAGCGCGGACGCAATGCGGGTCTTTTCGTGTGTAAAGCGGGTAAAAATTTTGTTAGTAGCGTTGCTACAAACTGCAATTTTTACCCGCATTACACGCAAAAATCCCTCGCCTATCATC
>JAISFM010000228.1 GCA_031263605.1 Clostridiales bacterium
GTTGCTACAAACTGCAATTTTTACCCGCATTACACGCAAAAATCCCTCGCCTATCATCTCGCGCCTTAATTTCGCAACAAGTCTATTGCGAGGAGCGCGAAGCGCGACGCGGCAATCTCTACAAAACACGAAACGCGCCTTTTTATATAGAGATTGCCGCGTCACGCGTTCCGCGCTCCTCGCAATGACCCCGTAGCAACGCTTTTTGTACACTCCCGTCCGTTTCGGGCGTTTGACGAACCGTCATGAAAATGTTATAATAGACGGACGGTGTACCGTTCTTTTTTCAAACCGGTTTCGGATATTTTGTCGGCGTTCGTCGGGGCCGTCCTGCTGTCGCCGATTTTCCTTATTTTGATTGTCGCGATCAAACTCGATTCGCGTGGGCCCGTCCTGTTTAAACAGAGGCGCGTGGGGCGCAAAAAGAAACTTTTTAAAATCTATAAATTCCGCACAATGCGCGCCGATACCCCGAAAGACACGCCGACCCATTTGCTGTCCGACCCGAATCGGTATATCACCCGAATGGGCCGCTTTTTGCGCAAAACCAGCCTTGACGAGTTGCCTCAAATTTTCAATATCCTGTTCGGCCAAATGAGTATCATCGGCCCGCGCCCCGCGCTGTGGAACCAAGGCGACCTCATCGCCGAGCGCGACAAATACGGCGCGAACAACGTCCGCCCCGGCCTGTCGGGCTGGGCGCAGGTCAACGGCCGCGACGAATTGGAAATCCCCGCCAAAGCGGCGTTGGACGGCGAATACGTCCGCCGCGTGGGCTTTTTCTTTGACGTTCGGATTTTCTTTAAAACGATCGGCAAGGTCTTTAAGTCCGATGGCGTAGTCGAGGGCGGAACGGGGACGATAGACAATGCGGAATGCAGAATGCAAAATGCAGAATTAGCAGACAGCGCACAGTGCACAGTGCACAGTCCACAGTTAAAGGACAAGAGTAATGCGGAATGCGGAAAGACGGAAGACAGTCTGTCAAATTGTTGCGCGGGGCGCGACGGCGAACCGTTAGCGGATAAGGCGGGCAAGGCCGAAACTGCGGGCTGTGAACTGCGGGCTGCGGGCTGTGAACACGCCGCCTGTCATTCCGAACGAAGTGAAGAACCCCAACCTTTTAAAACCGGAGCCGCCGCAAAAAAAGTCCTGATCACCGGCGCGGGCAGTTATATCGGGAACGCGGTAGAGCGGCGTTTGACGGCGGCGGGGCATACCGTAACGGTTCTCGATATGATGGGGGACGGTTGGCGCGAGTTTGATTTTTCGGGCTACGATTGCGTGTTCCATGTCGCGGGGATTGCGCACAGTAAAGAAAAGAAAAGAAATGAAAAGTTGTATTGGGATATAAACGCCGAACTGCCCGTCGAGGTTGCTGTCAAGGCGCGAAAAATGGGGGTCGGTCAATTCGTTTTCATGTCCAGCACGAGCGTTTACGGCGGTTACGGAAATAAAAATATAACCGTTTCCACGCCGGTTAAACCCAAAGGCTATTACGGAAAAAGCAAATTGCAAGCGGACTTGGAATTGCAAGCCATGAACGCCGAGGGTTTCAAGGTCGCGGTTTTGCGCCCGCCTATGATTTTCGGCAAGGGCTGCAAGGGCAATTTCCCGCGCCTTGCGAAGTTGGCGATGAAAGCCCCCTTTTTCCCCGACATCAAGAACCGCCGCAGTATGCTGCACATCGACAACCTTTGCGAATTTGTCCGCCTTGTTGTTGAAAACGGCTCCTCCGGCGTGTTCTTCCCGCAAAACCCCGATTATTTCAACACGGGCAATTTGGTCAAAGAGATTGCCGCCGCGCGGGGCAAACGCTTGCGCCTGACCCGCCTGTTCAACCTCGCCGTTTGGGCGGCCTATCCTTTTATGCAGCCTTTGCGCAAACTGTTCGGCAATTTGACCTACGACCAAGCGATGTCCGCGCACTTCGGCGGCGCGTATCAAGTCGTAAATAACGCGGAAAGCGTCCGCCGGAGCGTCGCCGAACCTTCCGTTTGCAACCCCGATTTAGAGGCGGATGTAAAAGGCCCGATACAAGGCGAGGAAACCCAATCGGCGAGGGGGGAAACGAACGCGTGAAAATTGTCATATTGGCGGGCGGCGGCGGCACGAGGCTGTTCCCCTTGTCCACCGAGGAACGCCCCAAGCAATTCATCAAAATCGACGGCTATTCGCTGATCCAACACGCCGCGCGCCGCTACCGCAACGTCGCGGCAACGCATGACCTTGTGATTGTCACGGCGGAAAAATACAGGCCGCTTTTGCGGGAGCAGTTAAAAGAAATCGACGCGGAAAACGCGCATATCGTCGGCGAGCCTTGCCGCAAAAACACCGCGCCCGCCGTCGCTTTGGCGGTGAAGTATATAGAGGAAAAACTTGTCGGCGGCAGCAAAAACGCCGATGAGCCGATTTTTGTCGGCACGGCGGATCACTTGATCGGCCCGCAGGAACAGTTTGACTTCTATGTAAAGCGGAGCGGCGAATTGGCCGCCATGGGCAAAGTGGCCACATTGGGCATCAAACCGACTTTGCCCGAAACGAATTACGGCTATATCAAAGCCCCGCCGCGCGGGCAGCAGGATCACGCCGACGCGGAGCGTTTTGTGGAAAAGCCGAATTTGGAAACCGCGAAGGAATATGTCAAATCAGGCGAGTATTACTGGAATTCGGGCATGTTCTGTTTCACGGCGGCGACGCTGAAAGAGGAATTGAAACTTTATCGCCCCGA
Organism: Clostridiales bacterium; assembly: GCA_031263605.1. Taxonomy (GTDB): domain Bacteria; phylum Bacillota; class Clostridia; order Christensenellales; family DUVY01; genus BNZQ01. The sequence goes on from JAISFM010000228.1 coordinate 2,732, forward strand.
ATTGCACGCGGCCGTTTTCGGCGGGACTTACGCGGACGCGGAACGGAACTTTCCCGGCGTCGCGCCTATTTCGTTCGACTACGCCGTCGCCGAAAAAAGCCGCCGCGTGGCGATGATATACGCCGGCCTCGATTGGAGCGACGTGGGCGGTTTCGCGGCGTTTCACGCGGCCTCGCAAAAAGACGCCGACGGCAATCACATCGGCGGCGCGGCGCGCCTGTCGGGCTGTTCGGGCTGTTATATCGAAACCGCCCGTCCGGTTTACGCCGCCGGCCTCCGAAACCTCGTCGTCATCGAAAAAGACGGCGCGCTGTATATTGCCGATATGGACGGGGCCGGAAAATTTAAGGAATTGGTGAGATGAAAAAGGTTTTGCATATAGCGGCGTATTATCCCCCGAGTATAGGCGGTATCGAACAGGTTGCCTTCGACGTTGTACATGCGCTTGCCGGGGAATACGAGCAGATTGTGTTGTGTTTCAACCATGAAAAAGGAAACGCCGAAACGATAGAGGACGGCGTTCGGGTCATTAGGGTTAAGGCGCAATTAAAAGTGTCGTCCCAAAGTATAGCGTTCGGCTTTAAAAAAACGCTGAAAAAGTTGTTGTATTCTTTTCAGCCCGATTTTATTCATTTTCACTTTCCCAATCCCTATATTACGCATTGCCTATTAAAGCAAAAATTTACGGCGCGGTTATTTGTACATTATCATTCGGATATTGTAAAACAAAAGATACTCGGCAAATTCTTTGTCGGACAGACCAAGCGGCTGTTGCGGCGGGTCGATAAAATCATAGCGACAAGCCCGAATTATATCGAGGGTTCGCCATATTTGCGACTTTATCGGGATAACTGCACTGTGATTCCCAATGCGGTCAACGAACGGCGTTTGACCGTTGCTTCGGCTGCGGAAGCGATATGCGGCGAGATCCGCAATGCTTATCGGGATAAAATCATTTGCTTGTTCGTGGGACGGCATGTGCCGTATAAGGGGCTTAAATATTTGATACAAGCCGTCGAATTGTCGAATAAAAATATTGTGTTTTTGATCGCGGGCACGGGGAAGTTGACGGACAGCCTTAAAAAACAAGCGAAAGGCAATCCGAATATCCGCTTTATCGGCAAGTTAAATCCGGAGCAATTAACGGGTCATTATTTGGCTTGCGACATTTTCACATTCCCGTCGATTACGAGGAATGAGGCGTTCGGCCTCGCCCTTGCCGAGGCGATGTGGTTTTCAAAACCGACGGTAACCTTTACGATCCCCGGCTCGGGCGTCAATTATGTTTCTTTGAACGGCGTGACGGGCATCGAATGTCCAAACGGCGATTCTGCCGCTTTGGCCGACGCGGTCAATAAATTAGCGGTCGACTCTGTTTTAAGGGCGGAACTGGGCGCAAATGCAAGGAACAGGACGGAGGGGAATTTCCTGTTTAACGGCTTTAAGGAAAATATTAAAGATTTATATCACGGAGGAAAGCGGGATGAAAATAGCGATTGATTGCAGGTATTTAGGAATGTCGGGTATAGGGAAATATTTGTCCGGCATTTTGGAAAATCTGGATTTTGAAAAGAATGATTATACTTTGGTCGGTCGAAAAGAAAAATTAACGGAAATTAAACAAAATTTTTCGCCGGCCTACTGTGAGGACAGCCCTTTTTCATTGAAGGGCTTATTCCGTTTTCCATCGAAGCGGGTTAATGAATGCGACGTTTTTTTAACTCCGAATTTTTTAATTCCTTACGGTATTAAATGCAAGATTTTTTCGACAATACACGATGTTGTGTTCTTGGATATTAAAGAATGCAATAACGGCTATTTTGATTATAGGATTAAAAAACATTTGTTAAAGAGAGCGTTGGCTTGTTCGGAAAAAGTTTTTACGGTTTCCAACTTTTCACAAGAGAGAATCATTCACTATTTTCCGAAACATAGCAATAAAATTATCATTTCCGGGTGTTCGGTTACCAAAGATATTATTGAATATGAAAACCCTAACGGTCAAATCGATAAAGAAGAGATATTGCTTTATGTCGGAAACATAAAAAAGCATAAAGGATTGCGCATACTTCTTGACGCATACGAAAGGATAAAAAAAGAGAATCGGCATTATAGATTGCAGATCATAGGAAACGCCCA
>JAISFM010000229.1 GCA_031263605.1 Clostridiales bacterium
TTTCCGGTATTTCGTAGGTTTCCGTATCCGACCACGGCGAATCCGTGTAATTCGTCCCGTCGCCGTATGCCTTGACCGTTATCGAATATGTAATTAACCCGGTTAAATCCGCGAGGGAAAAAGACGCGTCGGTTACATCGTGGGACGGCGTACCGTCATTCACTTGCACGGAATAGCCGCTCGCGTTATCCACCGCGTCCCACGTTAAAGTTTTCTCTTGGGTATCTATTTGCAGGTTGGCGGGCGCGTCGAGTTCTGGCATGACCGTATACGTTTCGGTCACCGACCAAACGGAATCGAAGTATATAAGGTTGTCGCCCTTTGCCATGACTTTTATTGAATACACGGCGGGTGCGGTCAAGGACGCGAGGGGGAAAGACGTTAAAGCCCCGTTGTCGGTCGGCGTACCGTTATCCACTTGCACGGAATAGCCGCTCGCGTTCGACACCGCGTCCCACGTTAGGATTTTCTCTTGGAGGTCGATTTGTAAGTTATCAGGCGCGGCGAGTTTTTGCGTGACCGTATATGTTTTATCCGCCGACCACGCCGAATCCGTGTAATTTGTGCCGTCGCCTTTCGCCATGACTTTTAGGGAATACGCGGCGGGCGCGGTTAAGGGCGCAAGGGAATAGGACGTAGAAGTCCCGTTGTCAATCGGCGTACCGTTGTCCACTTGCACGAAATAGCCGCTTGCGTTCGGTACGGCGTTCCACGTCAACAATTTTTCGCCCTCGTCTACGTTGAGCGTCGGCGCGGACAATGCGGACGAGGTTGGCGTACCGCCGTTATCGGGGGGGTTCGAGCCGCCGCTGCATGAACAGGCAGCAAGGGTGAGGGCCGCCGAAACGACGGCGAGTAAAAGTAACAGGGGTTTGAGTTTTTTCATGGTTTCGATACTCCTTGATATGTTTTATTTTTTGGTTTTTTGATTACGGTTTGCTGTGAATAGGCTTGTTCGTTTTTGCTTGCAGGATCCCCCTGCAAGCAAAAACGGGCGCGCCCGTTTTTGAGAAAGATATTCAAGTGAATTGACAGTTTACAGTGTTTTTGTATCTATATTTTACAGTATACCACAAACTGCCGCCGCCTGTCTACTGTTTTTACGGGGTTTTTGCGAATGGGAAATTGCGAATGCCGCGATACTCTCGCAACGCGCCATAAATGGTCGATTGAACGCTTGTTTTGAACTGATATTTGTGGTATACTTGCCACGAATTGAAATTAAGACATTTTCAAGCCTTTCAGATTTAACCGATAAAAAAAGAAAAGGAGCGTGATTTTCATGGATTTTTCCCGACTGCAACCCGTTTATCTGTACTGCCCGAACTGCGGGCATAAGTGCGTGGGGTACAGGAGCCGCGACGGGACGGCGCAGACCGTGTGCGGGCGGTGCGGCTTGACCGTCGCAAGCAAACGCCGGACGGAGCGCATAGTCGATATGCGCTTGACCGCGCCGCCCGAAACCATTTAAAGAGGCAATTACAGCAAAACTGAATAATACACGTCCCGCGACAATATTCAAGGCGGCGTTTTCCATTAAACGATTGTAAGACCTTGGACGTAAGACAGGCGCGGGATAAGGTTCCGTGAAACGCTTTCCTCATCATTATGGGAGTTTGAAAATAAAAAGCGTCAGAGCAAGGACTTCGAGCGTCTTGGCGGGACAGGCAAACCTTTGGAAATCCACAGGGTTTTTCTGTCCCCGCCTTGACGCTTTTTTCATTGCCACGGAAAAACCCTGCGGCCGCCCTGCGGCAGGTCCGGACTTTTCAAAGGTTCGGCCCCGCTGTCGGGCGGTTTTTGTTTTATCGGGCTTTCCGTAAAAATTCCCCCGTCCCTTTGGACGGGTTGCAGTTTGCCCGCGCATTCCCCCGACGGCGGTTTTGGACTTTCAAAATCAAAAATCGGAGGAATTTCACAATGCCAACGGTCACCTACAAATTTTGCGACGGGACGGTACGGGAAGTCGAGATAGGCGGCGAACTGTACGCTGTCCATGAACAACTTTTAAGCGATGAAAAGCGCAACCATTGGAAAGAAACGCGGCGGCACGTTTCGCTGGACTATTTAAACGACAGCGGGATTGATTTCGAGGACATGGGCGGCGACCCGCTGTCCGTTCTGATCCGGCGCGAGGAAAGCGCGGCATATGAGAGAATTTTCGCCGCCCTATCGGGCGAGCAGCGGGAACTGCTGGAATCGGTTTACATAGACGGCAGGACGAGGACGGAAATCGCGGAACAAAAAGGCGTGTCGCAACAGGCCGTTTCCAAACATATTGCTACGATTATTAGGAAGTTGAAAAAATCTTTTTGAAAAAGGTTGTGAAACGCCCATTCCCGTGCTTATAGGTAGAGGCGTTTATCTCGCCTACTATTTAATTGGGAGGCTTTTGTAATGAAAGTCAAAAAGGTGTTGCTGTCGGCGTTCCTAAAAAAGAACGGCATGACGGTCGCGGAGTTCGCGTTGGAAATCGGCGCGAGCGCAAGCGAGGTTGAAAAATTGCTGAACGGCGAGGCCGTCGGCGTAGGCACGGCGCGGAAGTTCATCGCCTATGTCGGCGCGGGCGAGGCGGCGCGGCTGATCGACTGGGCGGCTATCGGCAAGGAAAACCCGTTTGCGGGCGGGGGCAAAAAAGGGGGCGAAAAAAGATAATGGCGGGATTTTTTCAAAAGGGCTTTAAGCCCAAATCGACGACAAGAGAGGCAAA
>JAISFM010000316.1 GCA_031263605.1 Clostridiales bacterium
ACCCATAGGATTAACTGAATTTGTCTAAACTTGCGGCTTGCACACTCCCAAGTGTCGGGGAGTGTACAAAAACCGCGTTGCTGCCGGTCATTGCGAGGAGCGCAAAGCGCGATGCGGCAATCGCTACAAAACACGAAACGCGCCTTTTTACATAGAGATTGCCGCGTCGCGCGTTCCGCGCTCCTCGCAATGACATCTTGCGTCGGCATCCAACCAATGTTTCGATTACATCAACGTCCTATTGCATCGGCGTCCGAAACTGCTCGCTTCTCAATTTCTGCTTTAAGTTTCTTTCCCACTACCGCGCGAACGCTTTATCCTTAACTTTTCAACTGTCAACTTTCAATTTTCAACTCCCATTATCCTTAACTTTCCCCTTCCCCCTTCCTCCTTCCCCAATCCCGGCCCTACTCCGCTATTTTCAGCGACGCGTTCATGTCCGTTTTGTGGATTTTGCGGAAGAGCAACAGGTCTACGAACGCGGACGCGAAGAGCGAGATCAGCCCCGTGAAAATCCATACGTACCACTTCACGTAATCGATCGAGCCGAAATCCATGTAATCGAACAGGAACCGCAAAAAAAGGTAACCGATCGGCAGCCCGGCCAATATGCCGAACAGCGCGAGCAGGAACACCTCGCGGTAAATATAGCCCGTCACCTCGATGTTTTTATACCCCAGCACCTTCAAGGTGGCGATTTCGCGGCCGCGCTCCTCGATGTTCATGTTGGTCAGGTTGTAGATCACCAGCACGCTTAAAATGACCGCGCAAATGACCAAAGCCGCCGAAATCGAGGAAATCGCGTCGATGACGTCGGCGTTGGTATAGCGCAGCGACATATACAGCCCCAGCCCGCAAAAGACCAGCGCGGTCGAGCCGGCCACCGAAAACACCGTCATCACCAGCCGCCCCGCATAGCGGAAAATGTTCCGCAGCGTCGATTTGTATTTGAACTTCAAGCGGTTCCAGAAAAAGGGCAGCCGTTCCAAAAAGATTTTCCGGCCGGCTTTGGGGGCTTTGGGCAGCAGCAAGGCGGCCGGCTTCTCGCCCGCCGTCCGGAAGTTGATCCAAAACGTGGTCACAAGGAGGGCCGCCGACATCGCCGCGCAACTGATCAGGCCGAACCCGCTGAAAAAGCCCTCCGTGCCCGGCAGGCTGAACTGGTCGCTGATCACGGCGTACAGGACGGGCGACAGCACGAAAACGCCGAACACAAGGCCGACCCCGCACCCGGCCAAACAGGCGGCGGAGATGAAAACCATATGCCGCGCAAGGATTTGCGACCGCCCGTAGCCCAGCGTTTTATAGCAGCCGGTCACGGAGCGTTCCTCGGCGGCGAGGCGCGCCATCGTGACGAACACGACCAGAACGGCGATGACGCCGAAAAAGACGGGGAAGACGTAACTGATGATTTCGATTTTGTCGGCGAGCCACCCGATATATTGCATATCGCCCTCGCGCCCCGCGGCAGGCAAAAGGCCGACCGCGCTGTCCATGCGCGGCGAAAGGGAGCCGATGCCCGTCACGACGGCCGCGCTGACCGCCAAAATGGCCGAGACGGCGATAAACCGCGCGAGGTTGCCCTTGAACATGCGCAGCAGCGTTTTGCAATAGGTTTTCTTTACCATTCGATTTCCTCGATCTCGACGCCGTTCGGCGCAACAAGTCATTAGAGTTGCAGCAAAATGAATACGCGGTCATTGCGAGAAGCGCAAACGCCCCGTTTGTCATTAGACTTGTAGCGAAATACGGCGTGGACGCTATGCGGGTCTTTTCGTGTGTAAAGCGGGTAAAAATTTTGTTAGAAGCGTTGCTGCAAACTGCAATTTTTACCCGCATTACACGCAAAAATCCCTCGCCTATCATCTCGCGCCTTAATTTCGCAACAAGTCTATTGCGAGGAGCGCGGAAGCGCGACGCGGCAATCTCTACCGAACAGAGGAAAGCCCCGCGCTTTTTTCTCTCATTCCGAACGCGTTGCCCTCTGTCATTCGGTTTGCCGCAAAAATCTTGGCGCAATTCCGCTCGCCTTTTAATTTCGCTGCAAGTCATTGCGAGGAGCGCGAAACGCGCCTTTTTACATAGAGACTGCCACATCGGACGCTTTACGCGCCCTCCCCGCAACAAGTCGAAAAGGTTGTCTTTACCATTCGATTTCCTCGATGTTTATCGGCGCGGGGTTGTCTTGGATTTCCACCGCCTTGCCGTTCTTTAACCGGACGACCGTATCGGCCATATCCGGAAGCGCGCCGTTGTGCGTGACGATCAGCACGGTTTTGCCTTCCCGTTTGCAAATATCGCGCAGAAGCCCCAAAATCTTTTTGCCCGTGCCATAGTCCAACGCGCCCGTCGGCTCGTCGCACAGCAAGATTTTGGGGTTTTTGGCGACGGCGCGGGCGATCGAGACCCGCTGCTGCTCGCCCCCCGACAGTTGGGCGGGGAAATTGTTTTCCCGTCCCGCCAGCCCCACCGTATGCAGGGTTTCGCGGGGCGGCAGGGTGTTTTTGCAGATTTCGGCGGCGAGTTCCACGTTTTCCAGAGCGGTCAGATTGGGCATCAGGTTATAGAATTGAAAGACGAACCCCACGTCGTTGCGGCGGTACAGCGTCAGTTGGGTTTCGTTCATCGCGTGCACGGGCCTGCCGTCCACAAGGATTTCCCCGCCGGTCGGCCTGTCCATGCCCCCCAACAGGTTCAGCAGCGTGGTTTTGCCCGCGCCGCTCGGGCCGACGATGACGACGAACGCGCCCTCGCGCATGGCGAAAGAAAGCCCGTCCACGGCGCGGATTTCCCCGCCGCCCGTTTTATAGATTTTTTCGACGTTCTTAAATTCGATAAAGTTTTCTTTCATGCGCCTATTTTATCAAAAATTCAGCGCGCTTGCAAGTTCTTTGCCCGCTGTTTGCTGTAAAACCGTCATTTTCCCCGCGAAACGTGGGGTAGGGAATAGTGGATCGGGAAGGGGAATTGAAGAAGTGAGAAGTGAGAAGTGTCGGATAGAGTGATTCTTCCTGTCATTTCGAGCGCAGTCGAGAAATCGCCCACCGTTAAAAAATTCCCCTCCCTCGGAGGGGTGGACGCGGAGCGGACGGGGTGGTTTGCGCGATTGTGCGGGGGGGAACAATTTTTTAAAAAATTTTGCCCCCCCCCCCCCCATACAAAAAAAATAAAAAAACATTTGGGAAAGGGGG
>JAISFM010000321.1 GCA_031263605.1 Clostridiales bacterium
TTTCCGCGTCGGGATAATATTCGTCGTCGTATTCCTGTACGCCCATCGGCGTGAACTTCACGCCTTTGATTTGATCGGCGTTCAAGGGCGGGACGTTGACGTTGAACAGCGTGCCGCGCGGCGGCCGGAACGCGAGCAAGCGGTTCAAGTCGTTCAGCAAATAATGCGCGGCGGTCTCGTAGTATTCGGTTTTTTCCTCAAAATAGGAACTCGCGCTGACCGCCACGGCCTGCACGCCCAAATAGACCGCTTCGAGGGCGGCCGCCACCGTGCCGGAATACATGATGTCGGTGCCGAGGTTGCCCCCCCGGTTGATTCCCGACACGACTAAATCGGGCCTGTCCCGCAATATGTGCGCCAACCCGAACTTCACGCAGTCCGAGGGTGTGCCGTATACGCGGTAAGCCTCCGTCCCGCCGGGAAATTCCGCTTTTTCGTAAATCAACGAACTTTGGAAGGAAAGGCTATGGCTCGTGCCGGAACGCTCCACATCGGGCGCGATCACCACCGTTTGGTGAGCCGTTGACAGGACGCGCGCCAAAACGCGGATTCCCTCCGCTTCGATGCCGTCGTCGTTTGTAACCAAAATTTTCATGCGGATATATTATACAGTAAAACGGGAATTTTTACAAATCCGCAGAGGGGGCATGAATGAGTTGAAAATTGAAAGTTGAAAGTTGAAAAGTTTTGAATGGAGAAGTGTCGGACATGGGAAGTGAGAATTGAGAAGCATCGGATGCTGACGCAAAAAGAAACTTTTAGTATGCTCTATGTTTCTTGCCCGCCGACCGGCTTGCTCCTGCGGAAATTCGACCTTAACTTTTCAATTTTCAACTTTCAACTTTCAATTCCGTTTCTTGTCAATCGTAACTATCCTACTCGTAAATTATAAGGTCAACGTCGTAAACATGGGCAACAGCAACGCCTCGATCAGGGCGAATGCGGCGATCAGCAGGTACGTCCAAAGGAATTGAGGGTACAGGCCGCGCAGGCAAAAGAAAAAATCAAATTCGCGGCGGGCGCGGCGGCGTTCCCAGCGGCGGGCGCAGGAGAGCGCGGTCAAAAGGCTCATGGTGGCCGACAAAACGAGTTGGTGCGGAACGATATAGACGAGCGCGGAGATAACGCCACCCGCGCCGTAAAAGAGGGTCAGCGCGGCGCAGTTCAGCCCGACGACATAGCCGCGCCAAATCAACAGCGCGTGGCTCAAAGGCAGCGTCCATACGGAATTGCCGCAAAAAGCGATGAGCAAAAAAAAGATCGCGGCGTTCGATACGCGGTTCCAAAAGACCGTCCCGAAACGCAGGTTGACGTTCAGAACGCGGATCATGCCGATATAGTTGACGTCCAGCACGGTCATCGTCCCGGCGAGTTTGCCGCCCGTCACGCAGCCGATTGCTATGCCCGCCGCAAAGAACAACGCCAAAAGGCAATAATGCAGCCCGTGGCGGCGAAAATGCCGGCGGACGCTATGGCCGTAATCGTAGGGGTTGAATCGGCGGGTTCTCATGCGAATTGAGAATTAAAAATTGAAAATTGAAAATTGAGAAGTTAAGGATTGAGAAGTTTCGGATAGAGGGCGATGCGTGCTTTACCTCTGTCATGCCGAAGCGGAGCGAACGCGGTGAAGAATCCCAACCTAATAGCCATTAGAATTGTCACGAACCGAACCGCCGCCCACGCCCCCTCTCTGTCATGCCGGAGCGGAGCGAACGCAGTCGAAACATCTCAACCTTATAAAAATTCCCCTCCCTCGGAGGGGTGCCGCCGACAGGCGGCGGGACGGCCGCGCTTGTATTCGAATTGTTATGAAACCTCTCCGCGAAATCCTTACGGATCTTTTCGCGGAGAGGTTTCGTAACAACTCGAATCCCCAACCTTAACTTTTCAATTTTCAACTTTCAACTAACAGTATATGCTGACGCGCCATACTAATGAACTCCTTTACAGTGGGCTTGCCTTTTTCGGCGTGCACCGTGTTGCCGAAAACCCGCTCGAAGTCGGACAGGTCGATACTCAAAAAAGCGGCCTCGATGGCGTTTGCCATGCCGCGCTCCAAATTGGCCGCGCCCGTCGCGAATATTTCGGAAAGTTCGGGGTAAATGTCCCGCTTTAAAACATAAACGCCGTTCCCCCGCCGCAAAACCAACGAAACCGCCCGACGTATGTATTGAAACCCTTTGGATTTCGGGTTGAATTTCAAGGAAAGCAGAAAAGCGGTTATTCGTTCCGCTACGCATTTCCCGCCGTCGGCGAATTGAGAAGTAATGTCGTTGGCAGAGCGCGCCGGCTCTTGTAAAATTTGATCCGAAACTTTCAATGAATGCAACCACCCCGCCGCCTGTCGGCGGAAGCCTTCCCTCGAAAGGGACTTATTATAAGGTTGAGATGTTCGGCTATGCTCCCTGCGTTCGCTCCGCTCCGGCACGACAGAGGCAAGCGCGCGTAGTTCGCTATCCGAAACTTCTCAATTCTCACTTTTCAATTCTCAATTAACAAAAAGGTACGCCGCGACGCAAACCGCCGCGACCACTAACGTCGCCGTAAAATACCACACGACGATTTTGCCCTCGAAAATGCCTTTGCGTTGAAAATGGTGATGCAGCGGCGCCATAAGGAAAATGCGCTTGCCTTTGGTCAGTTTGAAATAGGCCACTTGCAGAATGACCGACGCGCCCGACGCGACAAACACAATCCCCAAAAGCGGCACAAGCAGGGACATGCGCGAAAACACCGCCAGCGCGCCCGCCGCGCCGCCCAACGCCAAACTGCCGCAGTCGCCCATAAACACCTTGGCCGGATAGGCGTTGAAACAGATAAACGCCAGCGCGCCGCCCGCGACCGCCGCGCAGACCGCGAGCAGGTTGGCGTATTCTTCGAGCAAGGCGGGGCCGGCCCCCTCGCGCGCCAGAAAATTATAGGCCAAGTACAGGATCGCGGCGAACCCCGCCGTATAGACCGCCGTCACCGACGAGGCGAGCGCGTCCAAACCGTCCGTCAAATTGACGCAGTTGGTCAGCGCGATAAAGACCAGCGCGGCGAAGGGGATCGCAAACAGCCCGAGGTCAACCGTTTTAAAGGTGAACGGCAGGAAAATTTCGCCGCCGATATAGGGCGAATTATAGGCGAACACCGCCACGATGGCCGCGAGCGCGGTTTGCGTCGTCAGTTTTTGGTACGCGCGGAGTCCGAGGTTGCGCTTGTATTTGATCTTTAAAAAATCGTCCAGAAAACCGATCACGCCGTAGCCCGCCATCACGCCGAGCGCGACGACGGCGAGGCGTTTCTCGCCGCGCAGGAACAGCAGCGCGCCCGCGCCGATGCCCAAAATAAAGGCTATGCCGCCCATCGTCGGCACGCCGCTTTTGGCCTTGTGGTCCTCGACGTAATGCAGGATCACTTGCTGCGCCTTAAAGCGTTTGACCAAATAAATTACCAACGGGCAGAGCGCGAACGTCACGGCGAAAGCCGTCAGGCCCGCGAAAAATATCGATGACATAGAACACCCCTTTGTCGGAATGGAGAATTGAGAAGTGAGAATTGAGAAGTTAAGGATAAAGCGTTTGCGCTAAAACGTTTCCGTCCATGGGCAAGAAACATAAAGCATAATAAAAGTTCCTTTTTGCGTCAGCATCCGACACTTCTCAATTCTCACTTCTCAATTCTCAATTTGCTTTTTCCTCTTTCAGCCCCAAAATCTCATACACGGCGTCGGCGTCGCCGAAAGGATACTTCACGCCGCAAATTTCCTGATAGTTCTCGTCGCCCTTGCCCAAAATCAAAACCGTGTCGTTTTTTCGAGCGGTTTTTAACGCATAGGCAATCGCCTCGCGCCGGTTCTCGATCGCGACGTAACGGCAGGCGGCCTCGCGCAAGCCCGCTTCCGCTTGGCGCATGATGTCGAAAGGCGGCTCGAAACGCGGGTTGTCGCTCGTCAAGATGACAAAATCCGCCGCGCCGCCCGCCGCCCGCCCCATCAACGGGCGTTTAGCCTTGTCGCGGTCGCCGCCGCAGCCGAATACGACGGTCAACCTGCCCCGCGTTATTTCGCGGGCGCATTTACAGACGTTGGCGATCCCTTCGGGCGTGTGCGCAAAGTCCACGATCACCGTGTACGGGCGCGTGTCCAGCACGTTGAAACGCCCCGGCACCGACCGCAACGCGCCGATGCCCGCGGCTATGTCCTTGACGCTCGCGCCGAGGGCGCGCGCCGCCGCCGCCGCCGCCAGCGTGTTGTACATGTTGTAGCGGCCCGGAAGGCGGAACCTCACGTCGTAAATGTCGTCGAACAGGTTGACGACGTATTTCAAGCCTTTGGCGTTGGTCTCGAAGTTGACCGCGAACACGTCGCTGGGGTTCTCGCAGCCGTAAGTCGTGACCGGCGTCCGCGCGGCCTCGATGATTTCGCGCCCCGCGGGGTCGTCGGCGTTGACCACGGCGTGTTTGCAGCGGTCGGGCGCGAAGTAGGATTTCTTGACTTCCTTATAGCGTTCGAGCGTTTCAAAATAATCGAGGTGATCCTGCGACACGTTGGTCAGGACCGCGATGTCCGCGCGCGCGCCGTCCATTTTGCGCAGGTCGATGGCGTGCGCGGAAACCTCCATGACCGCCCACCGCACGCCGCGCGACAGCATGTCCGCAAAAAGCGCGTGCAATTCGATCGGGTCGGGCGTAGTCATGCGGGCGGGCAGTTCCGTATCGCCGATTTTGTTGCAAGTCGTGCCGATCAGCCCGGTTTTGACGCCGGCGGTTTCGGCGATCTCGCGCAAAATATAGGTCGTGGTCGTTTTGCCGTTCGTGCCGGTCACGCCGATCAGTTTCATTTTCCCGATCGGGTTGCCGTAAAAGTCGCCGGCCATGAAGGCCATCGCGGAGCGGGCGTCTTTGACGAGGATTTGAGTCGTTTTCAACGGGAGAAAGCGTTCGACGACGAGAGCGGCCGCCCCCGCCCCGGCGGCTTTGGCGGCGAACGCGTGTCCGTCCGCGCGCGTGCCGTTCAGACAAAAAAAGAGCCCGCCCGGCAGAACGTCGGCGGCGGCGCACGCCAAAGAGGTGATTTTTTCGTTCCTGCCCCGCACTTCAAAATAGGGCAAGCGTTTGGTCAAAGAGGAAATGTCGGCGGCATAGGCGGCGGCCGCGGCGATGGGTTGTGTTTTCATAGTAAGGGTATTATAGCGCATTTAACCGGAAATGGAGCCGCCCTGACAAAAGTAGACATAGTTCTTTCTTTTACGCTAAAAGAAAGGCGTAAGCGCAAACCCATGTCATGATCCGAGCGTAGTCGAAAAATCCCCCACCGATTTAGTGATTAGTGGTTAGTGGTTAGTGGTTAGTGTCGGTCGGGGTGACATTGCGCGCAAAGTCCTGTCATTCCGAATGCGCAAACCCATGTCACGATCCGAGCGTAGTCGAGAAATCCCCCATAGTATTAAGCGGTGTACGCCTTTACGGTTAGAAACGCCCGCCTGTCATTATGCGCGGAGTGGACAAACCCGCATTTCTATCGGTCATTGCGAGGAGCACGGAAGCGCGACGCGGCAATCTCTACAAAACACGAAACGCGCCTTTTTATATTGAGATTGCCACGTCTCTTTACGCGTCCGACGTGGCAATGACCGGCAGCAACGCCATTCGTACACTCCCAATGCGTAGGAAGTGGACAAACCGCAAGCCTGCTTTATTTTTAGGCGGCTCGGAGTTCCGTCCCTACCAAAGGCAAACATTTCGTGTGCGAACCATAGAAAAAACAGGTTTCGGATTGGCTTAACTCCATATTTCTAAACTTGTAAAAATGCACACTCCCCTTTTTGATATGTTTGTGACAAAAAATATGGTATACTGTTATTATGTCGAAAATGACGGAAAAACGGGCGGAACGGAAAGAGATACGGGAAAGCATTCCCAAAAAAGAAAAGCCGAAGAAACGCAAAAAATATGTGTTCGGCGCGTTTGCGCGTTGGCTGGTGTCGCTGATCTTTCCCCATAAGTACAAGATCAAGTATTCCCACGACCCGAATTTAAAGGGCTTGAAGCCGCCCTATTTTTTGCTGGGCAACCACACGTCGTTTCTGGACCCGTTTTTGATGTCGGTCGGCAACCGGCACCACGTCAACTATGTCGCCAACGACGAATATTTCCGATACAGGAGTTTAGCGTTCCTGATGAAAATGCTGGGCGCGGTCCCCAAAACCAAATTCATGACCGATTCCGAAACCGTTCGCCGCATTTTCCGGTTAAAGGAAAACGGGGACGTCATCGGCATCTACCCCGAAGGCGGGCGCACGTGGCCCGGCCTCACCCAGCCCCTGCTGTTCTCCACCGCCAAACTGATCAAAAGGTTGAAAATCCCCGTCGTCTGCGCGCTGACCAAGGGCGGCAGCCTCTCCTTCCCCCGTTGGGCGCGGAAGTATCGGAAAGTCCGGATTTTCATTCATTACTTTTTACTGCTGGCGCCCGAGCAGATCGAAACGATGACGGCGGAGGAAATCCACCGCGCGCTGACCGCCGCCCTTGCGCACGATGAAATCGCGTGGAACCGAGAGGCAAAAATCCGTTTCAACGGCAAAAAGTTAGCCGAGCATTTGGAATGGTATATTTACGCCTGTCCCCGCTGCGGGCGGCTGGAAACCTTACGGTCGAAAAACGACCTCTATACCTGCGAGGCGTGCGGGTATTCCGTGCGGTATACCGAATACGGTTTGTTCGAGTCCGCAAACGGCGTGGGCAAAAGCGGAAACGACGGCCTGCCCAAAGGCCAAAACGGCGGCGCGCCTGTGTACGACAATGTGACGGATTGGTCCTTCGCGCAATATGCAATTCTAAAACAAAACCTCGCCGCATTAACGGGCGGCGAGGTTTTGTTACGGCGTGACAACGTCACGCTGTTCCAAGGGCAGCGGCGCGAGCGGGTTTTGGGGAGCGTCCTGCGCGGGACGCTGCTATTTACAAAGGACGGTTTCAGTTTGGACGGCGGCGGCGAAACCAAACTGTTCCCCTTTGACAAAGTGCGCGGTTTGCAGATCAATTACAAAAACGTGATTGATTTTTATTTGGGCGACGAGAAACTGCGTTTGGAATTTGACGACAAAGAGGCGTGCGGCTACATTTGGGAGGACGCGATGAAAGCCTTGAAAGAATTGAAAGCGGAAAGTCCGGATAGCGATATCAGTAATTAGTGGTTAGTGGTTAATGATTAGTGTCGGTTGGGGAATTTTGCCGTCCTGATCACCTCGACGGACGGCAAAGAAATCTGGACGACGATCGGCGTATCCACCGACATCATAAAGGCCGGTTGGCTCGCCCTCTCGGACAGTGTGGAGTGCAAATTGATGCGTAAAGAAAAGGGGAAATAGCGTTTTAAAAACCGTGCGCGAGAAACTTTTTGAAAAAAGGTTTCTCTCGCGCTTTTTTCCAAAAACTTTCAACCTTTTTCGGTTGTCAAATAGCCCTCTCTTTTGTCATTGTGGAGAACGCGAACCCCTTTTGTCATTGCGAGGAGCGCGAAAGCGCTACGCGGCAATCTCTACCAAACAAGGGAACGCCCCGCGCCCCTCACCTGTCATTTCGACCGTAGCGAATGCAATGAGCGGAACGGAGAAATCTCCCACCTTAAAAATATACGGTGGAAACTTTGTATCTCTGATAACGGTTCCCGCCCACGCGCCCCTTTCAAAAACTTTCAACCTTTTTTCGGTTGCCGAATGCCCTTTTGTATATTTAATCCGTCCGCGAACTTACAAAACCCACCATTTGTCATTTTCCGTATCGGCAAACCTCGCCGCCTCTTGTTTTAAAATATATTGCGCATGTCCTTTTGACGATAAAAACTCGCTATCATTGCTTTCGGCAAGCATTCGCAAAATCTTAACATTGTTTTTTGTTTCAAATATATAAAGCCCCAAATTGATTAAGGTATCGAGTATCCAACACGGCCTTTCGGTATAAATGGCATCTTTTATATCGTTTCTATTTCCCTCTTTGAACGAAAAATAGTTTTTCAAGAATAATTCCGCCGTAAGCGTCCTTACACAAGATACCGAATTTGAGTAAGATTTCTGTTCATTATCAAAAGACGAAAGGGATTCATACAAAGCGTTGACGCCCGACATCCACGCAAGAGTTTGCCGCGCCCAAGGATCGCCCCTGTTTAACCTTTCTTGATCAACTCGCGCTTGCGCCGCCCAGCGTTGTTCCCTTGCTTGCTTAATTCGAGGTTGAGAATTTATCGAGGCTTGTTGCGGCCTAATTTGTTGCATTGTCTTATTTTCTATGATATGACCGGTTTCACGTATTTTTATCGGCGGGAACTCTAAATTATTTTCGCTATCTAAATAGGGATAAGCATTCGTTCTTATTGTAGATTCATTGACAATCAAGTAATCGCTTTGCGACATAATTATGTTTGGCGAGTCTTTATATAGATGCCAAGAATAATAGATAATTGCTATAATTACGACAAATATTATCGCTACTATCAATAAAATCAATGCGGCGGTTCTATCGCCTTGATTGCGCGACCCCCACACCCCAGCAATTAAAGGCATGAGGATAAACACAAGAATAAATCCACCAAGAGTATAACACACTCTAATTCGCCGACGAAACGACCAACTTCTTTTTTGCCCGTCGCTTAACATCCCCCATTCTTCCTTGCCGCCTATTCGTACAGGTTTACCGCACCCTGCACAGTTTACATACGGAGAACCGATTTTTACAATATCCACTTTGAATATGCCGCGCAATATGGCTATCGCAATAAACCATGCAACTGCCATAAACGCTGTGCAGGAAATCAATATAAATAATCCGACCTTTCTTGCAAGATCATCTTTAATTTTCCACCCGCAGTGCGGGCATAAGGATACATCATAATGGATTTTCATTATTCTCCACCTAAAATTTACTTATATGCCGTCGCCCCATTTTTCGAGCGTCGCGCCGCATTTTTTGCATTCAAACGATTTTAAAGACATTTTCTGTTCCTCCAAAATTCGGTGTTTTCCGCTTTACGTTTTTTCCTCATGACAGGACTCAAAAACGAAAGTGAACAGCCAAAAGACAAACCCCGCAAGCGCAATAAATGAAAGCCCTAAATTACCCGACAACGAATAAATTAAAAAGGCAATCGGAATTACCAAAACAATAAATCTAAAAAGGCTTGTAATTTTGTATTTCTTTAAAAACCCGGTAAATCCTCTGATAAACTTTATACGTTTGCGTTCTTTACCCTTTGATTGTTGGGGATCAAGCGGCATATCTTGCTGTACTTTTTCCCTATGATAAAAATCAAACATGACTTTAAAATAGTAATGAAAAATTACAAAGGCCTGCAACAAACTTATCACCAATAAAAACAGTAAAGCAATTTCATGCGCGCTTGAAAAATAATAGGCAAGGGCGAAGAGCGTATCTATAATGAACAATCTCAATGCGTCGATAAACCATATTTTATTTTCAGCCGTAAGCAACGGGTGTTTTGGACTATCCTCACTGTTTTTGCTGTCCTTGCTCTCTTTGTCCTTGTATGTGAGAAAAGAAAAACAAACCGCCAATACTGTAAGGACGCACCCTAACATTGCGATTTCAATGCTCACTATCGTTTCTTTAATGTCGTTATATTCGTCAGTTTTCCAAGTTTTTATGGATATAAAATATAGCGCAATCAATAACGCAATATTTAACCATATAAATAAACCGCCAATTTTGCGGTTATCGCGTTCAACCCGCTTACTTTGTTCCTTGTTCCCGTCCATTTTTAATTCCCATTCTTTATATATCTATCTTATTTATATAGGAAAACTCATTCATTGCTTTTCCACTGTGCCGTTTTTACATCTTCCAAAGTGAGAAACGCTCTCCAACCGATAAAAGAATACCCTGCTTTTTGAGGGTTGGCGGGTTTCGGAATTTCGTCAAATTCATAATATTCCAAAACCTGCGCATAAAGGTCACTTCTACAAACGTCATATATGTAGAAATACGGATTCCCATAGCCATAACGTCTGGCAGCATCATACACCGATTGCAGCACTTCCCAACCGTCCCCACGTTTTACAAGAAATGTAGTTTCATCTATGTTTGTAAGATAGTAAATCTTGTTCAACTTTTCTCTATAAAACTTTAATTCATAACTTTTGACATTCCCGTTTTTATTGTAAACAAAAACATACACCGTATTCGTTGTTCCTGCGTTTAATGGAACAACCGTTGTTTTTATCGGATCTTCACCGGATGCGTTTTTTGCCACTTCCCATGTGCAATCGCCGTTCACTTTGACATATTGGCTCATGTTTACGCTCGCCTCTCTCGTCTGATATACACCGTCTTTCTTTTCCAAATCGGAAATCTTTATATTTGCGCCGTCTTTCTCAACGCACCCTGTAAAGACAATTCCTATGGCAAT
>JAISFM010000011.1 GCA_031263605.1 Clostridiales bacterium
TCGGCGACTAAAACGCGGTTGCAGCCCGTCAAAGGGACCATGTCCGCGACGGTCGCCGCGGCCGCGACGTCTATGTATTGCAAAGCGTTTTTCAAGCCGCCCAACGCCGCCGCCAGCAAAAACGCCACGCCCGCGCCGCAAAAGTGGCAATAGACGTCCTGCCCCTTGATTTTGGGGTCAACGACGATGCAGTCGGGCAGGACGTCCGGCGGCTCGTGGTGGTCGGTGACGATGGCGTCGATTCCCAAATCGAGGATATACTCGATTTCCGCGGCGCAGGAAATGCCGCAATCCACGGTGATAAACAGGTCGGGGGCAAATTCCTCGGCGGCGCGTTCGACCGTTTCCTCGCTCAAACCGTAGCCGTCGGCGCGGTCGGGAATAAAAACGTTGACTTCCGCGCCCACGGATTGCAGATAAAGGTATAAAATCGCGGAGGCGCATATGCCGTCCGCGTCGTAATCCCCGAAAATCAGAATGCTTTCGCCGTTATCGATCGCCGCCCGTACCCTGTCCCGCGCCTCCGCCATGCCGCGCAGGAGCAGCGGGTCGGGCAAATCGGACAACCGCGGATGCAAAAAACGGGCGACCTCATCGCCCGTTATTCCTCGCTTCGCTAACAGTTCTTTAATTTTCGGCAGTAATTCCATGATACAATAGATAAAAGGTTAGGTTAGAGGTAAGAGATTAGGTAATAGGTAATAGGTAATAGGTAATAGGTAAAAGAAATTGAGAATTGAGAAGTGAAAATTGAGAAGTGTCGGATGCTTACGCAAAAAGAAACTTTTTGGCTGCTGTATGTTTCTTACCCGCCGACCTGCTTGCTTGACGGAACCTCGACCGCAATTTGTAAATTGTAAATTGTAAATTTTCGTCCATCATTCCGCGAGTGAAAAATCTCAACCGCCGGTCATTAGAGTTGCAACGAAATGAATACGGGGTCATTGCGAGGAGCCCGCAGGGCGACGCGGCAATCTCTGCCAAACACACGAACGCCCCGCGCATTCTTTTCTCGACCGCAATTCTGCATTGTGCATTGTGCATTGTCCCAACCGTATCTATTACCTATTACTTATTACCTATTTATTATCTTTTACCTCTTACCTTTTACCTCTTACCTCTTATCTCTCCCCTTCCGTTTGTTTTTCGCCGCCAACAAAGCGTTATATAACCCCGGAACGGCGAGCGCGCCCGTGAACGCGTTGGCAACCAACGCCGCCGCCAGCGAAGCGGTCAAAAACACCGTCGAAAGGCCGCCGAACAGCGTGGTCAAGACCAACGCCAACGAGGCCGCGAACCCGATGCAGAGAACTTTCAAACTCTTTCCGAACGCGGCGTCGATCAGCGCGTAATTGGGCAGGTTTTTGTATTTGTCGCTCTTTTCAAGGTCGTGGATATGGTGCAGGATGTATCCGGCGTTCCACAGGCCGAACAACAGCCCCGCGCCCAATCCCGCGAGGAACAGCCCCCCGAACGGAACGCGCGCGAGAGCCATGAGCGCGAGGTACAGGAACGCGCCGCCGAACAGGGAAATCAGCACGGCGAACGCCTTGGTGAAATCGAAACGGACGACGAAATAGGCCGCGCTCAAAACGGCGACGGCCGCCACGAGCAGGACGGCCGGCACAAACTCGTGCCAAAACTCGGCCGGGGCAAAGCAACTTTTCAGTTTGACCTCGGTAAACGCGTCCGCGCCCGTATAATCGTATTTATTCTTTAACGCTTCCTGCAAGTCCTTCACCGCCGTATGGGTTTCCCCGGACGCGGCCAACTCGGACCACGTTTTGCCGGTATAGTCCACGCGGAAGACGATCGTATCGACGTTTTCCTGCTCGGCGTTCAAATAGGTCTTGACCACCTTGAACCCATAGGGGGCGTCGTCGTCGCTCGAACTGTCCCGCAATTCCTCGACCAACGCCTTGATCTCGCCCTCGTACCTGTCATAGACCGCTTTGTCCTTTAAATCCGCGCCGACCCGGACGGAAAACTCGTACCCGCCCTTGTAATCGTAGTCGTAATTGAAACCGAAAATCGCGACTACCGCGACGGCGGCCGCTAACAGAATGAAAAACGCAAGCGCGAACGGCTTGAATTTCGCCGTCGGTTTGTAATCCTTTGTCATTAAATCCTTAAACATTTTCAGCCTCCGGCGCGATAATTTCTTCCGCGGTTTTTTCCGTTTTCGGTTCGGGATCGGGTATCCTGTCGCTGTCCTTAAAGTTCGCCGGCCGTTTCAAGGCGAGTTTTCCGGCGTCGATCCCGTCGCCGTAAATTTGGATCGCCAAGCGGATCAAATAGCGCGTAAACGCCAACGTCGCCGCGCACGACAACGCCGCGCCCATCAGCAGGACGGTGCCGAAGCCCGCCGCCGCCCCTTCGCCCAACAGCCACAACGCCGCGCCGGCCGCGACCGCCAAAATATGAATATCGAGGAGCGGCCACAACAGGCGTTTGAACGCCGACGCGATCGAGGCCTGCGCGGACTTGCCGAGGGCGTACTCCTCTTTGACGCGCTCGAACAGGGCGATATGCCCGACAAGGTTCAGAATGAAACAGACCGCCATCGCCGCGACCGCCGCAAAGGACAGTTTGGAGAACGGCAGGACGGCCATAAAGAACGCCAAAAGAACCGAACAGGCCAGAAACGACGCGGCGGCCAACAGCCCCAAGCCGCGGTACCGGGCGAGCAGGAACGCAAGGACTAAAACTGCCGCCGCGACCGTCCCCCACATCACGAGTTTGGCGACGCGCTCCGCGTCCGTCGCGCTGACCGCGTCCGCCCCGACGAGTTTCAATTCCAACGGGCGCGCCCCCGCGACGATCCGCAGCGCGGCCATATTCAATTTTTGCGAATCGGAATTTTCGACGGTGAGTTGGCTGCCCGCCAAAGCGAGCCCGTCTATCAATTTATACCCGTAGCCCTCCGAGCCGTCCGCGCCCTCTTCGCCGCCGTACAAATCGCGGGACGCCTTATCGATGACGGACAGCGTCCCCTGAACGACAGCCAACGCCTCCGCCCCTTCGGCGTCCAACTCGACGAACAATTCATAATTCTGCGTGATTTGATTGGCCTTGATGCGCGCGTTCGTGATGTGGGAGCCTTCCAAAACCTCGACGCCGGCCGAATCGAGGACGGCCAGTTCGATTTTCCGCTCCATCAATTCGCAAATCGGCGCGATTTCGGTTATCCCGACCTGTACCCGAATGCGGTCGCTCCCCTGCCGCGAAAACACGGCGGCGGACACGTTGGCGTTTTGCAGATAGGTATTGACCGTAATATTCTGCTGAAACATGCGCGCGTTCAATTGGTCCACGTACCGCGCTCGCGAGGACACGTCCGGCACGCGCGCCTGATAGACCGCGTACATGCCGCCGCCCGACTCCGCGTCGAACCGCGTCGCGGCCGTACCCGCCACGCCGCGGTATTTGACGATGCCGTCGATCGGCAAAAACGTAAAAACCAACGCCGCCGCAATCAGCGTCAGTATCGCCGACAATTTAATAATCGCTTTCTTTCTCATTCCCGTATCGTTGCCTTCTTAAATAAAGTTTATCCTTTTCGCTTCCAATCCCATCTATTATATAGTAAAGGGGTACGATAGTCAAGTAAAATTTGAGAATTGAGAATTGAAAATTGAAAATTGAGAAGTTAAGGTCGGGTTTCGTAAAGCAAACGGGTCAACGGGCAAGAAACATAGAGCATAATAAATGTTTCGCCTTGCGTCAGCATCCGAAACTTTTCAATTCTCAATTCCGTTCCGCGCCGGCATCCGAAACTTCTCAATTCTCAATTCCCATAGCGTACAGCGCGAGCGCGAGTTCCGTGCGTTTCCGCAGCAACGCGCACGCGACCCCGTAAGGCCGCCGCCCGCCGCAATAAAATTCCGCGTTCGCGCCGCACCCGCCGCCGCAGTAAAATTTTGCCCAGCAAACCCGGCACTCGGCGAATTTCGTGATGTTCGCCTCCGCAAATTTCTTGCGCTTTTCGGGGTCTATATCGACGTTTTTCGCGTTGACATTGCCTAAAACACGCTCCTTTACGCCGTCGTAGCGGTGGCACGGATAAATATCGCCCGACGGATTGACCGCCAGATATTGACAGCCCGCGCCGCAGCCCGCGACCAGTTTTTCCCGACAGGGCGCGCCCTCCAAATCGATGTTGAAATGGAAAAACTCGAAAGGCCGCCCCTCTCTTCCCCGCCGCGTGTAAAGGCCGGCCAGCCGGTCGTATTCCTCCGCAATGCGGGGTACGTGCTCCTCGCGGATGGCCAGCGGGTGGTTTTCGGGCAAGACGACCGGCTCCAAAGAAATATGCGCGAACCCCGCGTCGGCCAGAGCCTCGGCGTCGCGGGCAAAATCCAAATTCCGATTGGTGAACGTGCCGCGCACGTACCAACTCTTATCGCCCCGCGCCTTTACGAAACGGCGGGCGTTGCCCAAAATTTCATCGTAGCGGTCGGAGCCGTCGCGCGCGCGCCGTAAAAGATTATGCACTTCTTTGCGCCCGTCTATACTGATCACGGCGTTGTAAAATTCGCTGTTGATATAGTCGGCGGTTTCGCCCGTCAAAAGGACGCCGTTGGTCGTCACCGTGAATTTAAACGTTTTCCCGACCTCTGCCGCCCGCTTTTTGGCGTATTCCACGGTTTCCCGCACGACGCCGAAATTCAACAGCGGCTCGCCGCCGAAAAAGTCGATCTCCAAATTGCGCCGCTTGCCGCTGCGCGCGATCAAAAAATCCACCGCCCGCCCCGCCGTCTCCGCGCTCATCAGAGCCGCCGCGCCGGACGCGGTCTGCGGACCGGACGCGGTCTGCGAGCCGTAATCGCCCTCCCCCGCGAAACAATATTCACAGGCGAGGTTACAAGCGTGGCTGACGTTCAAGCACAACGCCTTGACGACGCCGTCGTCGTGAAAACGGGGATAGTCCCCCGCGGGCGCGTCCAACAGGCCCTCCGCGCGCAAGCGGCCGAGTTCCGCCTCGGCCTCGGCGATTTCGGCTTTTCGGAATTGAGAATTGAGAATTGAGAATTGAGAAGTATCGGTTTTATCCTTTACTTCCGCGTTCTCTTTTCCTTGCCGTCCGCCGTCCGCCGTCTGCGCGATATACACGCGCCGCGTCAATTCGTCGATTTCAAACAAACTCCCGCTTTCGGGGTCGGAGAGGAAATACTTATTCAGCGCGCGAAATGTGTGCGCCATTTCTGATCCTCTTTTGCCCGCAAGGCTGGTTGGCGACGGTGCAACTCGTTTTGCAAGCCGACTGGCAACTTGTCTGGCATTCGCCGCAGCCGCTTTTGCCCTCGCGTACCAGCGGCGCTTTGGCGATGGTTTTGATGTGTTTCATAAAGATTGCTCCTCTTGTTCGCGGGGAAACCTTTTTATAAAAAGCCTTCCCCGCGCCCTTTTCAAAAATTTTATCCATCTATTTTAAACCATTTTCAAAAAAAAAGCAAGTCAAAATTCGGCGCGGGCGTTTTTTCAAAATTCGGTGCGGGCGTTTTTTAAAAATTCGGGAGACGCGCGCGGTTAGTGTTTTGTAGTGATTGCCGCGTCGCGCATCGCGCTCCACGCAATGACACGCGGGGCGTTCGCGCTGCTCGCAATGACCCCGTATTCATTTCGCTGCAACTCTAATGACCGTCGGTAACGCGGTTTGGACACGCCCTACCCATGTAAAATATTTTGCAAATCGGATAATTTCCTGTATAATGATTGTATGAATAAAGTACAAATCGCGCCGTCGCTTTTGTCGGCGGACTTTGCGGATATGGCGGGCGGCGTTCTCGCGGCGGAACGGGCGGGCGCGGATTTGCTGCATTGCGACGTGATGGACGGCGAATTTGTCCCCAATATTACTTTCGGCCCCAAAATGGTGGCGGACGTGCGCAAGCGCACAAAACTGCCGTTGGACGCGCATTTGATGATCGTAAAGCCCGAACGTTATATCGGACGTTTTATCGACGCGGGCGCGGACTACGTCACGATCCATGTCGAAACGGCTGAAAATATTCCCGATCTGTTAAAGGTCATTCAAAACAAGGGCGTTAAAGCCGGCGTCGTGCTCAATCCCGGCACGCCGCTGTCGGCGGGCTTTGAATTTTTCCCGTTATGCGACCTCGTGCTGTTGATGAGCGTACAGCCGGGCTTCGGCGGGCAAAAGTTCATGCCGCGCGCGTTGGAAAAGTTGCGCGCGTTGAAACAGTACCGCGCCGCGCATAAACTGCGGTTTGAAATCGAAATCGACGGCGGCGTGACGGAGGATAACGCCAAAGAGATACGCGAGGCGGGCGCGGACATCCT
>JAISFM010000299.1 GCA_031263605.1 Clostridiales bacterium
GCCGCGCGGGGGGGGGGGGGGGGGGGGCCAACAGCGCGCAAAAGTCCTGTATTCTGGTTGCCGTGAAGGATCTCAACCGATTGCGCGCCAAAGTCCTGTCATTTCAAGCGAAGTCGAGAAATCCCCCCACCTTATGCGCATAGTACGTTGTCCTTTTGCGCAAAGCACTGTCATTCTGTTTGCCATGAAGAATCTCAATCGATTTGATGGATAGTCCCCGCGCGAGAAACGCGCGACAACCCATCTTCCATCTTACATCGGTTTACAATTTGTCCGTTATGACGATACGTTTCTCGTGCGAAGCCCGCGCCGCTTCCATGATTTTCAGGACGCGCAGGATCTCGGCGTTTTTGATTTCGGGCGGCTCCCTGCCCGCGCAGGCCGCCGCGAAGTTGTCGTAAAAACGGTTGTAATCGGTCGGCACGTCCGGCAAATCGTAAACCGCGACGGCCGCGTCCGGCAGGTCGGCCATCGTTTTCGTAAAGCCGTTGCCCGCCGCGATCCCTTTGATTTCGCCGTCGTATTCCTTTTTGACCGCGATTTTGCCCCGGCAGTCCCAATCGGCGACCGTCGCGGAGCCCTTTTGGCCGTAGATAAACCAGCGCGGCTGGGGCAGGTACGAGTCGGTCGTCACGGTCACGCGCGCCGACGGGCCGCCCTCGAAAGCCAGTTCCAGTTCGAAGCCGTCCTCGCATTCATGCCCTTGGCGGTAGGAGTAATCGCAATGTAGCCGGACGATAGGCGCGGAAACCATATGGCAAAGTTGGTCGATCAGATGCACGCCCCAATCCGGCATCATGCCGCCGCCGTGCTTTTGCAGTTTGCGCCAGCCGCCCGGTATGCCGTTGCCGCCCGTCACGCGCGATTCGACGCGCATGGGCGCGCCGATGACGCCGCTCTCCGCGACCTTGCGCACGGTGACAAAGTCCTTATCCCAACGGCGGTTTTGATGCACCATTAAAACGGTATTGTTTTTTTCCGCCGCCGCAACCATTGTTTCAAAATCCGCCGACGTGTTCGCGGCGGGCTTTTCGCAAAGGATATGCTTGCCCCGCGCCGCGAAATACTCGGCGTAAAAGGGGTGCAGGTCGTTGGGCGTAGCAATTAAAACCGCGTCTACGCCCTTGTCCGCGCCGATTTCCGCATAGGAGCCGTAAACGCGCAAGCCGTCCCCCCGCGCCGCATCCCCTCGGGCGGGGTCGATGTCGTAAACGCCCGCTATCGTATAGAGCGGGTGGCCTTTCAGACGCGAGGCGTGATGCCCCGCCATGCCGCCGTACCCGACGACCGCTAAATTTATTACGGTAGGTTTTTTCATAGTGGTTAGGGTAGGGAATAGGGAATAGTGGATAGGGAATAGTGATTAGTGGTTAGTGTCGGTCGGGGGACATTGCGTGACAACTCGATTGCGCAAATACAGTGCCGAAAGTTTTTGAGAAAGGTTTACGGGGAAACCCTTTTTGAAAAAAGGGTTTCCCCACGAACCGTTCTCAAATCCCAACAATATAATCAACCGCCCGTTTCAAGTACCCCCGCCACGGCGCGGCGATCCCCTCAAATTCGATTACCACGTGCGGCAGGCGCAGTTTCTCGGCCAAAAGGACGCATTGCCGAATTTCCGAAACGCCCTCGCCGAAGAACGGGTTGGGGGCTTGAACGCCGTCCGGGGACAATTCCTTTAAATGAACGGTCGCCAGCCGCTTTTCATAGGGCTTCAAATAGGCCGCCGCCGACTTGCCCGCCGCCGCCAGCCAGAAAATGTCCGGCTCGAACTGCAAATCGGGCGCGGCTTTTAAAAGATCGGCGATATAATCCGTGCCGCCCTCGAACTCGTGGGCGTGGTTGTGATAGCCCACCGCAATCCCGCGCTCTTTATAAAAAGCGGCTTCCGTCCGCAACGCCGCCGCCGTCGCCCCGTTTTTCAGATCGTCAACGGACAGCCACGGCACAATCAATTGCCGAAAGCCCAACGCGGACGACCACGTAAAAGTATGGTCTTGCAGGGCGGCCAAACCGACGTGGCAGCCGTACGCGACGAGGCCGTGCTTGTCAAGCAGCGCGCGGTAGGCCGCGGGCGTCAAGCCGTAATCGTCCTCGACCGCTTCCACGCCGTCCGCGCCGGCGGCCTTTATGCCCGACAGAACGCTCTCAACGCCTTCCTTTTTGATCTCTTCCCGCAGGGAATACAACTGTACCGATACTTTCATGACTCTGTAAATCTCCGATAATGGGCGCGTTGACAAACCGTCGCTCCGCTTGTGCCAATTTGCAAACATACCCATGATAAAAAGAGTACTAACAGTATAACGGTTTTATGCCCGCATAAACGCCCACGGCTTGACTTATTTTGGACAAAAGTTGCGATTGTGGAGTTGTTACGACGCCTTCCCGCGAACTCTTTACGGGTCTTTTCGTGTAAGGGAAAGATAGAAATCTTGATAGCAGCGTTGCTGCAATCCGCGATTTTTATCTTTCCCTTACGCAAAAATCCCTCGTAAATCTTTTTGCGTTTAGGTGTCATAACAACTCTGTTGCCACGCCCCGTTATTTATGTTATAATAGGTTTGTTTCCAAACGCGCCGCAGAAATCCGTTGTTGAAAGTTTTTTGGAAAGGTTCGGAAAACCCTTTTTTCAAAAAGGGTTTTCCGAGAACTCCGAGAACAAAGCAAAACCGGGAACAACCGAAACCAAAAACCGCCCCTTAAACCGGTATGAAAAAACTATACGAAGCGACCTATGAATTTTTCCGCGAGGTACACCCCGCGCCGCTTTGGTTCGCGCGCGCGGAGGATTGCGCGCCGCACTTCCACCACCAAATGGAGATCCTGTACGTTGCGGGGGGGGCGGCGGCGGCAAGAATCAACGGCGAGGAGCGCGGGCTGGCCGAGGGGTCCCTATGCGTGTCCGACAGTTACGACATTCATTCCTACCGCATGGGGCCGGATTGCGAGGCTTATGTCGTCATCGCGCCCAAGGAATACTTTCCCGAATACGACACGCTGGTCAAGAACAAACTGTTGGACGGGCGTTTTTACGCGGGGGCGGACGCGGCGCGGACGGTGGGCCCGTTGATTGCCCTGATGCGCGAGTTTTGGCCGCAGGGGGGGGAATTGTACTGCAAAGGGCTTGCCGCCGCCGTTTTGGGCTGGGTAGCCGAAACGCTGCCCTACAAAAAAACGTCGGAAAACGAAAAGATACGGAACGTGCGCGATATTTTGAGTTATATCCACGGGCATTTGGACGGCGACGTAGGCCTGAAATCCTTGGCGAAAAGGTTCGGCTACACGCCCACGCATTTTTCCCACCTATTCAACGACGCGACGGGCTTTCACCTGCGCGAGTTCGTGAACACCCTGCGCGCCCAGCGCGCGGCCGCCCGCCTGAAAGCGGGCAACCCCGTCCTATCCGTCGCATTAGACTGCGGTTTTGAAAACATCCGCACCTTTTACCGCGCGTTTACAAAAGTATACGGCGTCGCGCCCGGCAAGTACGC
>JAISFM010000095.1 GCA_031263605.1 Clostridiales bacterium
TTTCCGACAGGTCAATAATTCTGCATTTTGCATTCTGCATTATGCATTAAGTAATGCCTGTGGGCAAGAAACATAAATCATACCCCAAGTTTCTTTTTCGACAGGTCAACACCTATTACTTATTACCTATTACCTAAAAACTTATCATTAAACATTAGTAATTTATCATTATATTTACCCCCATAATTTGACCATGACGGCGTACTGTGGCGTGAGCGCGACGGCCTCTTACACAAAATTGCCCCTTGGCTGTTGCCCGGGGGCGACGGAAAGAAATTTACAATTTACAATTGACAAATTGCGGATAAAGAAAATTGCGCCCCGATGGGTCATTGCGAGGAGCGCGAAGCGCGACGCGGCAATCTCTACCAAACACAGGAACGCCCCGCGCGCAAACGTCCCCGACCGCAACTGTGCACTGTGCACTGTGCACTATGCACTGTAAAGACCGACACTAATCACTATCCGCCATCCGCTATCCACTCGCTAACTACCGTCCGAAATTTGTAAATTGTAAATTGTAAATTGTAAATTGTAAACTGCAATTCCCCCCTTTCCGGTTCCGCGCACCTTGAAAACTGAATAGCCTCCCTACGCGTTTCCTCCGTCGAACGGCGGGGCCCCTTTTGACATGCCCTCAAAGATTGACCGCGTTGACCGTCCGGCCCGCTAAAAACGCCCGGACGTTCCCGACGGCGATGTCCATCAGCCGCGCCCGCGCCTCGCGGGTCGCCCACGCGATATGCGGCGTGATCACGCAATTTTTGGCCGTCAGCAGCGGATTGTCGGGGCTCGGCGGCTCGACGGACAATACGTCCAAGCCCGCGCCCGCGATCATGCCGGCGTTCAGCGCGCGCGCCAAATCCTTTTCCACGACCAGCCCGCCCCGCGCCGTGTTGATCAAAAAAGCCGTGCGCTTCATTTTGGACAGCGTTTGCAGGTTCACGATCCCCTGCGTTTCGGGAAACAGCGGGCAGTGCAAACTCACGGCGTCGGCCAGCGCGAAAACCTCGTCCCGCGTTTTCCATTCAAAATCCAAATCTTCGGGGACCGGGCCGCGGGAACGGGCGCAGGCGATGATTTTCATGCCGAACGCGGCGGCGGCGCGCGCCGTCTGCAAACCGATCTTGCCCAGCCCGACGATCCCCATCGTTTTGCCGAAAAGTTCGATCTGCGGGGATTTCCAATAGCAAAAGTCCGCGCTTTCCGCCCACTCCCCCTTGAACACCGACCGGCTGTGGCCGCCGGCGCGGTGGCACAATTCGAGCAGCAGGGCGAATACGAATTGCGCCACGGAAGCGGTGCCGTAGGCCGGTATATTGGTCACGGGGATATTTTTCGCTTTCGCGTATTCGCAATCCACGACGTTGTACCCCGTCGCCAGCACGCCGATATACCGTAAATTCGGCAATCTGTCGATGCTTTCCCGCGTGATCGGGGTCTTGTTGGTAATCACGATTTCGCGCCCGCCCGCCCGCTCGATAATTTTATCCGCGGGCGTCCGGTCGTAAATCGCCGCGTCGCCCAAATCCCTCAATCCGTCCCAACTTAAATCGCCCGGATTCAATGTGTAACCGTCCAATACCGCAATTTTCATCGCCCGCTCCTAAATTGTTCCGCGCAAAGGCCGCCGCCCGCGCTCCGCTTTTTATGCCTTATGCAAACTCTATCGCCTTCATCGCCCTTGCAAGCGTCATTCTGCGCCGCATATACGGGTGGTACTCCGTCGCGGCTTCGCAAAGGCGCGGCGTTATCCCTATGCCCGCTATGTCGGTCGGGCAGCCGGCCGCCCGCATCGCCGCCTCGATCGCGTCCGTATCGAGGTACCGTTTGATATGCCCCCGTATTTCGCCCCACCGCTTTTCTATCGCGCCCGGCAGTATTTCGTCCATAACGGAGGGGCTGTTCGCCCGCCTTATATCGCCCGCCCGCGCGCCGTAAACGGCGTATACCTTGTCCCAATCGGTGCGCTCCTTTACCCGCGCGGCGCGCTCGAACCGCGCCGCCCCGTTATACAGGCGCGAAATCAACAGAGTGGCGACGCCGACCTGCAAGCCGTGAAAATCGGGCTGCTCCCCCGCCGCAAGCCTTGTTATGTCCCAAAAATGCGACACTATATGCTCCGTTCCGGAGGCGGGGCGCGAATTGCCCGTAAACGCCATGCCCATGCCCGTCAAAATCAAGCATTCCGTGATATGCCCCGCCGTCTCCGGATCGTCCCTCGTCACGCCGTCCGCCATGCGGAAAATCCTTTCCGCCGCCTCGAAAGTCATGTCGTATACGTTTCGGCAAAGGTATTCGCCCGTCAACAGCCGCGCGGCCTGCCAATCGACCAAGGCCGTATACTTGCCCATCATGTCGCCGAAGCCCGCGCTCTTTAAGCGAACGGGGGCGCGCGCCAAAATTTCGGAGTCGCCTATGATGACCGAAGGCTGAGCCGCCGGATATGAAAGTTTGAAGCCGTCTTTGACGATAGGCGCGTCCTTGCTCGCAAAGCCGTCCATACTGGGCGCGGTCGCAAAAATAGCGAAAGCCTTCCCCGATCGGAACGCCGCCAAGCGGCAAATATCGTTGAGCGTGCCCGACCCCACGGACAAAATGCCGTCGCGCCCGTCCGACAAACGGACTATCTCGTCAACGTCCTCCATAAACGGCTCGCGTTTGTCCTTATAGATCCGTTCCCGAACGGAAAAGCCGTTCAGCGCGGGGAAAATCCCCTTCGCGGCGGCGACAGTATTTTCGTCGGCGACCAATAAAATATTGCGGGGAAACCCGCCGTCCTTTAAAAGCCGCCCCGCGTCCCTTACGATGCCCGGCGCAATATGTACCGCCCTTACGCCGGATTCGTGTTTTCGCCCGCACGGGCAGTTCTGAAACCGTTTTGCCAATTTATCGATATCCATAGTTGCGCGCCCCCGCCCCTTCCGTGCCGCCCGCCCCGCTCCGCACGCGGGAGCGGACAAACCGCATTCCTGCCGGTCATCAAATTTGCAGCGAAATGAATAAGCAGTCATCACAAGGAGACGCAAACGCCCCGCCTGTCATTGCGAGAAGCGCAAACTCCCCGCGTGTCGAGGAGCGCGAACGCCCCGCCTGTCATTGCGAGAAGCGCAAACGCCCCGCATGTCATTGCGAGGAGCGCGAAGCGCGACGCGGCAATCTCTACCCAACACACGAACGCCCCGTGCGCAAACGTCCCCGACCGAAACTGTGCACTGTGCACTGCCTTCGTCATTGCGAGCAACGCGAACGCCCCGCCTGTCATTGCGAGGAGCGAACGCAGTGAGCAACGAAGCAATCTCTACCAAACACACGAACGCCCCGCCGCGCAAAGCCCTGTCATTCCGAATGCGCATATATGTCATTTCGAGCGTAGTCGAGAAATCTCCCACCTTATGCGCATAGTCCTTTATCCTTAACTGTGCACTGTGGACTATGCACTGCCTTTGTCATCGCGAGGAGCGCGAATGCCCCGCCTGTCATTGCGAGGAGCGCGAAGCGCGACGCGGCAATCTCTACCCAACACACGAACGCCCCGCGCGCAAACGTCCCCGACCGAAACTGTGGACTGTGCACTGTGCACTGTGGACTGCCTTTGTCCTTACAAAGAGCGCAAACGCCCCGCCGCACTCTCTATATAAAAAGGCGCGTTTCATCGTTTACGCAATTTGTTTTCTTTCAAATACTTCATCGCGGGGAAAGGGTCGTTGCAGGTCATCAGGGTTGTACCCGCTTGTACGCATTTTATAACGTCCGCCTCGCAATCGGGGCAGTACGTCCAATAGTCTATGCCGCGTTTTTCAAAAAAACCCTTTCGGCAGTCGGGGTATTCCGCGCCGTTTAAGGCCCCGAGCGGAACGCCGACGGAATAAAGGTGCGCGTAAACGCCGTCGTCCGCGCTCTGCATGAACCGGGCCGGAAAGCCCTGTATCGGAACCCCGTAAACCGTATGCGCGTATTCGACGGCCTTCGCGCCGAAACAGGCCAAAACATAACGCCCGTCCAAACGCGCGTCCCGCAACGCCTTGACCGCTTTGTCCGTACATTCGGGCGCGTAATCCTTTATCTCTACGTTCAGAGTCAAATCGGTCGTTTTGACAAATTCCAAAAACTCGTCGAAAGAAACGATCCGCTCGCCCGCAAATTGAGGGCCGAATTTCGCTCCCGCGTCCAACTTTTTCAATTCGGACAAGGCCAAAGACCTTACCTCGCCCGCGCCGTCGGCCGTTCTGTCCACGGTACGGTCGTGTATTACGATCAACGCGCCGTCATTAGAAACGTTTAAATCCGTTTCGATCATATCCACGCCGGCTTTATGCGCCGCCGCAAAGCCGGCCATCGTATTTTCGGGAAAAAGCGCGGCCATTCCGCGATGCCCCGCCACTAAAATATTGTTTGCCGTTTGCCCGAACATTTTATCCTCCGCGCTTTATTCGCCGTCTTTCACAACGGGACTATCCAAGCCCCCGTCAAACGGCGTACCGTCCAAGGTAAATCCATCGCCCTCCGTTACATAGTGCACAAACAGCGTTCGCCGCCGGTCATTGCGAGGAGCGCGAAGCGCGACGCGGCAATCCCTACCAAACACAAGAACGCCCCGCGCGCAAACGTCCCCCGACCGAAACTGTGGACTGTGCACTGTGCACTGCTTTAACTGTGGACTGCCTTTGTCATCAGACTTGCGGCGGCCTCGCGCTTCTTTTAATTCCGCAACGCGCAAAAGGCAAAGATACGTCTTGAAAGGGGCTTGCGGCTTGCAAAGGCGCGGATGCTTGAATTTTACAGCCGGATTGATAAAAGGCGACCTCAACGGCAAAGAAGGCCGAAAGAAAATTCATGTCAACGCTGTGCGCCGTTCGTTTCTATGTTACTGGTGCCGAAAATCGGACTCGAACCGATACGGAGTATTCCTCCGAGGGATTTTAAGTCCCTTGCGTCTGCCATTCCGCCACTTCGGCAAAAGGTAATCCCCTTTTCGGATTGTCCGTCCCGGGCTGTACATCAAAAAGAAAACGGCCTGACAAAAAACCGTCGGATTTTTCTTTGCAAAAAACGACCCGTTCACTTTTTCCGTTTCTAAATCCGATCGTTTTCTTTGTTCGGCCGGATTGTTTTTTGACGGGCTTTCCCGACGAGCGGCCTTCAAAGAAAATGCCTGATAAGTTTTGGAGGCGCCACCCGGATTTGAACCGGGGAATCGGGGCTTTGCAGGCCCCTGCCTTACCTCTTGGCTATAGCGCCGTCACAAAAAAACGGCGGACGGATTTTCCGCCGTGTTGATTCGCGTCGCCCCGCGGCTAACTTATGTTAGCCGCAAGGCGTTTAAGTGGTGGACGGGGGTGGATTCGGACCACCGAAGGCGATACGCCGGCAGATTTACAGGCCCTATTCCCCGCCGCTGAATTTCCAACACGGCTATTGTATCATATGTCCCCCCGCCCTGTCAAGTGCGCAAAGGGGTTGCCGTTAAAATACTCAACACCGATTTATGGCCCCGCGGATTTAAAACATTTGTTGCCGCCCCTGACGGGCTAATTATCAACAAATGTTTTGAATCCGCGGGGCCATGCCTTTCGCGTCCCCCGCCGTCCTGTCAAGCGCAAACAGGGTATCCCTGTTTCAGTTTGTTGCCGCGCTTATCCTGTTACCCTTTTTTTGCTTTCGCTCCGGCGGTGGTTTCACACGTCGGGCGAAAAGTCAACGAATATGACATTTCCCTTGCGGCCGGTTACTGTTAGCCGGCCGCTTTTTTACGTGGTTCGTCGTATGCCCCGCTCATGTCGTCCTTGGGGGCTTTGGCGGGTTTGATTATTTCGTTAGATAGTCCTAACAGATAATCTGTTGTTACTCCGAAAACAAAAGCAATTTGAATAAGTGAATTTAAATCGGGTTCTAATTGCCCTAACTCCCATTTGCTTACTTGCGTTTGATAAATTCCTAACGTTTTGGCAAGGTCTTTTTGGCTCATGTCCCCGTCTGTTCGGAGTTTTTTAAATCGTTTGCAAAAATCTTTGTTCATTTTTATAATAATACCCCAAAATCGGTTGACATAACCCGAAATAGGGTATATACTATACCCCATAACGGGTTAAAAGTCAAACAAAAAGCCGTTCCGCCTGGACAGGGCGGCGGCAAAAAAGGAAGGTAAATCGAGAAATGACGGAAACAGAGCGGAAAGAGTTGGTTTCGGCGATAAGGGTCGGGCTGACGGAGTGGCGCAGGGAGTACGACAAGCGGCGGGATCGGCTGGAATTTTACGACAGCGCGCTTGA
>JAISFM010000191.1 GCA_031263605.1 Clostridiales bacterium
GCTCCTGTAAATTCTTCCGCTCTTTCCTGCAATACCCGGCGCATACCAAATCCGAAAATATGTCCGCCAGTTTCAGCGTCCCACTGTAAGTTTCGTTGACGGTAAATTCCCTTTCGGCAGCCGCCGCTTGCCTGCGGGGCTTCCCGCTTTTATTCGGGTTTTCCATTTTCATAATTCCCCCCTGTTATGGCTGTTGTTTTTTTATGTATGTCCCGCAAAAGACGATACGCGCCCGAAAACTCTGCTTGCATTCCTCGTGGGCGCAGGACAGGCATTTTTCATTGTATTGGATTTTGCCCGTTTTCGGGTTTATGAAAAAATCCCATTCGGCTGCGTTTTTTTTGCTTCGCGAGTTCATGTCGGCCTCCTTTTTTAATAGCGTTCTGCTCCATGCTTTTGGCGTTTTTTTCGTTTCTGCGCCCCGAAAAAAGTTAGGTCGGGACAAACCCCGACCCAACTTTTTTTCGCTTGGAAACGATGTTCTGTTCCATGCTTTTTGCATTCCGCATACGCCGCCCGTCATAGGCAGTATTGGCTTTTTTTCTCGTATTGCGGCTGTCCGCGCTGACGGACGGTAGATAAGGCCTCGCCGATCAGTTGGCCGCCGTATGTACCGCCGCCGCGCCGCTAGATTTCGGGCGTATCAAGCCCGACGAACGGATTATGCCGTCGATCTGCTTGGGGTTTTGCGTCCACCACGCGAGCATGAATACAAGCGCGGACTCGGCGTGGCTGTGCGAAGGGTAACCGGATATATCGCCCTTGTACAGCGCATTGAACTTAACCGACGAACGGCTGTTGTATATTTGATCCATCAATTCTTTGTCGGACTGCGTGGCGGGCAAGGCGGCGTATTCCCTTATCGGCGGGCGTTTCCCCGCGAACTCATAAGCGATGCCCGCTATCCTATCGGAATAATCCCTAATTTCGCGGCTGCCGTTCAGCGTGTCACCCGTCATGCAGACGAAAACGCCGATTGTCGTACATCTCGATCCCTTTTCTGTCGTTCCTGCGGTATGCGTCGCTTGGCAAACTGCCTTTTAATAAAATGTGTATGCCCGTGCCGCTCACGGATTTCTCCGTGTAAGTGTCGGACAGCAATTCCAAAAGCCGCTTCGCTTCCGGCGATACGATTGCGCCGTCCTTGATGGCGTGGTCAATGTCAATGAACGTGATGCCGTCGCTCAACGAAAACGCCAAACCCCTATAATATTGGCTGTATCTGTCGGCATAGGCTTTTGCGCGTTCAAAACTTGCCCACGTTTCCGGCTTGTCGCTGTGCGCGAAACTCGAATCGATCAGGCTTATCATGACTTTACGCAGTTTGCCCGTTTCTTTGTCGGGATACGTCCTGTACGCCGTCCATTGTTTAAGGCGTTTCAAGTCGTCGGGGATATTGTCATACGGCGTGTCGGCTGATTGGGCCTCGCCGTTCCCGCCCGCTGCCGACGATCGCGACGAGCGGCCACAGTACCGTGTTCAGCACGTCGAGTATCGGCTGTATGATCGGATTGAAATTGACGGGACCGCCAATAATGCTGCTGAAAAATACATATGAATATTCTCCTGCTATTTGGAATTGCAAACGGCAAGCGCATGGCTTGCCGTCCCGTTGCCGTGCAGTGCCTAAAACAAAACCCCAGTCCGCGCGGAACGCAGAACGGAACGGGGTACCCCCGTTGCCGTAACCGTGGGGGATGCGCGAGGGCAAAGCCCGAAGTGCATCGCATCCCTTATCCTGTTGGATTATTTAGGGCATTTTCCACCCTTCATCTGCACCACTTTTTGTTTCCTGTCTTATCCCCGTATCGGTTGTCGGGGGCGCGGAGCGATTACCGCCCCGCGCCCGAGTCCATAAGCCTTGCAAGGGGAATCGTTCACTTAATGTAATGAGCAAAGAAACAAGCGTGAGAATAATTTTCTTAGTTTCTCTTGAACGCCTTGCGTTTCCGCATAGCCGCACAAGGATTATGACGCCGAATGTGGCGAGGATTGCAATGATGCCGACTGTTCCCGCCGCGTTGACTGCGTACACAATGTTAAACTCGTACACGGTTTCGTTGCCCGCTATCGGTCAGCACGATTTTGCAACTGCCTTCTTTGTCTAACGTATCGCCAAAGATGTTGCCGTAGTCATCGTAAACGGTCAAGGTATATACGCTCTCGTCGTTAAATGCAAGCCCGTCAAACGGTACGCCGTCAATCAAATAGTTCGCGTGGGCCGCAAGCGTTACGCCGTCGCCGATAAAAACCTTACCGCCTTTAACTCGTAAATGTTTTCGGCGGGGACGGCGGCCGAGGCGTTTTCTGCCATCAATAATATGAATCGACGGACGCGCCCGCGTCTTCCGTCATGACGGCGTTTAACCTTTCGGGCGTAAAGTACGCGGCATCTGTTTTACCGTCGCCGCCCTTTTTGTAGATGTAATAAGTCCTGTTCGCGGCGTTTACGCTGTCAACCGAGTCTATAGGGATACCGCCGTCCCACACGCCGCCGTTCCATACCGCCGTTTATACGAGCGCGGTTTCCCGCGCCGACGCGTAGGCGAAGGCGGTTTCATAGGTCGCAAAGGAATATGCTTTGCCCATCGCGTCGGCGGTTTCAAAGTATTGTTTGTCAGTATCGGACAAGATTTCAGTCCGCGCCGCCGTGAAGGTAGCCGTCCAAACGTTGCCCGCCGCGTCCGCGCTTACTACAAGGGACGCGCCGCCGCCGATCGTCCGTATCACGCCGCCCTTGACTTAATCTTTGCCGTTGACCATTACCGTAACGACGGGCGCGGCCGTGTTCACATCGCCGTCCGCCCACGTTATTGTTACGTCGCGCCTCCTATTTAGGGCTTCCACTATTAAGGACAGAACAGGGCGTTTTTCACAATCCTCGTCTATCCGTATCCCGTCGGCCGCTGTCAAAATGCCGCCCCCTTATTCAAAGGCGGCAATGATTTTGTTTTGGATTTTTTTATCAACTTTGAAATCGCCTGTTGCGATACGCCTTCTTCCCGCGCTATCTGCCCGTGCGTCCTATGTTCCACGAAGAATTTGACCGCCACGCGCCGTTGGTAGTCCGTCAAATCGGTAAACAGGGGGAGCCGGGGGCTTTCCTGTTCGATAAGCAATTCCAGCGGGTCGCGGTTTACGGGGTCGGCTATGTCCCAACCCGAAGCCATAAGCCGTTCCAACGATACCTCGCGCCGCTTGCGCCGTTGCTCGCGCCATACGCGCCGCTGTTCCTCTTGCTCGAACTCCGCGTACTTCGCCGCGAACTCGTCCGTCACTTCGATTTCCTCGACGCGCCCGTCCGCCATTTTGTACTTGATTGTCGCCATGATTCTTTATCTCCTTTTTTCGGGGGATTTCTGCCGCTCAAACTCCGCGAGATGTCCGGCGATCTCCGGCTTGATGCGTACTCGGCGGTTTCGCCGTCCGCGTCCCTGTAAAAGATTTTCATTCCCTGTTCCTCCGATTCGGTTTTTGTTTTTGCCGAAACGGGGGAATGAATTTTTTGCCGTGAACGCCAAACTCCCCGTTCCGTCAACCGACGGGACGGGGAGTTCAGAAAAGCCGTAAAAGAAAAAAACCTTATAAAACTAAACCGTTCCTATCGGTCTAATTTTGCAAGGGTGCAGGTCGCCCGCCTTTAAGCGTTAAGGGAACGATAAGTATATCGTTCCCCTGCGTCTGCTTGTTGAACAGACTCTTTTCCGCTATAATTGAATACTCACCTGCCGGGCATTCCACGGCTATAATCACGGCGTGTCTTGCCGGGCGACATTGTTGTTTGATAGTACGACGGCGCGGTTTTATCGCCGACCGTTATCGACGCGTCCGAAAAGGACGAACTCGCTTGGGGCGTTTATCTCGCTGTTAATTTTCACTGCTTTTATGGCGGTGTTGTTTTCTGTGCTGTCTTTCAAGGTTTATAAAGCGGCGCAGGACAAGGAAACCCATGGCGACGAGAAATTACGGGAGTTCGTTATGGCGGCGTTTACATACGTTATGAACGGCGACGATAATAAATTGAAAGAGGATATTCGAGATGCCGTCAAAGATGCAATCAACAAATTGACCGAAAGAAAGCCAAATAATGAATTGAAAGAGTATATTCAAAAAGCCGTCAGAGAGGCAATCGACGAATTGACCAAAAGAAAGCCCAAGAACATAGAGTTGCGATGAGGAAAAATCAACATTGACGAGCGCGACAGGTTTTTCAAACAGTCGAAAGTTTTTAGAAAGGGGGCGCGGGGGAAAACCTTACGCGTTTAAAAGCCCTCCCCCCATGCAAATTTTAAACACGTTTAAAAACTTCCCCCCACAAATCTACTGCGCCAGGTTCTTATAGGACTCGTAACGAACCTTGGACTCTTCCTCGGCCTGCGCGAAGAGTTTCTCGGCCGTGTCGGGGGCTTGCTTGGCAAGGGAATTGTAACGAATCTCGCCGCCGATGAAGTCGCGGTACTTGGCCGTCGGGTCCTTGCTGTCCAGCGTGAACGGATTCGCGCCCTGCGCCTTTAACGCGGGGTTGAAACGGTATAAGTGCCAATAACCCGCCTCGACCGCCTTGCGCGTCGTCAAAATGCCGTTCGACATGTCGATGCCGTGGTTGATGCAGGTCGCGTAAGCGATAATCAAGGACGGCCCCTTGTGTGTCTCGGCCTCGGTCATCGCCTTCAACAACTGATTCATGTTCGCCCCGATCGCCACCTGCGCCACGTATACATAGCCGTAGGACATCGCCATCATGCCCAAATCCTTTTTCTTGGTGCGCTTGCCGCTCGCCGCGAACTTGGCGATAGAACCCGTCGGCGTCGATTTCGAGGACTGGCCGCCCGTGTTGGAGTAGACCTCGGTGTCAAGGACAAGCACGTTCACGTCCTCGTTCATCGCCAAAACATGATCCAAACCGCCGTAGCCGATGTCGTAGGCCCACCCGTCGCCGCCGAATATCCAAATCGATTTCTTGATCAGGCAGTCGTCCGCCAACTTAATCGAAAGCAATAAATCTTTGACCTCGCCCGAAGCCGTTTTAATCTCGCCGTCCAACAGCGCGCGCACCGCCGCCGCGCCCTTTTTGGAGCCCTCCGCGTCGCCGCGCTGTTCCAGCCACAAATTGAACGCGTCTTTGAGGGCGGGGGACACCCCCGACTCGACCGCGCGGATAATGTCCTCCGCCAACTTGCCGCGCCGCTGCTTGTACGCCAAATTCATGCCGTAACCAAACTCGGCGTTGTCCTCGAACAGGCTGTTCGCCCACGCGGGGCCGCGCCCGGCCGCGTCCTTGCTGTACGGGCAGGTCGGGGCCGAGCCGCCGTAAATGCTGCTGCAACCGGTCGCGTTGGCGACGACCATGCGGTCGCCGAACAGTTGGGTGACCAGTTTGACATAGGGCGTTTCGCCGCAGCCCGCGCACGCGCCCGAAAACTCGAAGTAAGGGCGGCGGAACTGGCTGCCCTTGACGGTGCCCGCCTTGAACGGCGTTTCCACGTCGGGCAAGGTCAGGCTGAATTTGTAATTTTCGTCGTCCGCGGCCACGCCCTCGTCAAACTTCACCATTTCGAGAGCCTTGTTCTTCGCGGGGCAGACGTTCGCGCAGGAGCCGCAGCCGGTGCAGTCGTAGGGGCTGATCTGCATACGGTATTTATAGCCGGGCATCTGCATCGCGTCCCGCGTCGCGAACGAGGCGGGCGCGGACTCGGCGGCTTTCGCGTCCAGCAGGGCCGGGCGAATGACCGCGTGCGGGCAAACGAAACTGCACTGGTTGCATTGGATGCAGTTTTCGGGAATCCACTTCGGGACCTTGGCCGCGATGCCGCGCTTTTCAAAACGGGTCGTCGCCGTCGGCACCGCGCCGCTCGCGCTCAATTTTGAAACGGGCAGGTCGTCGCCCTTCAAACTGAGGATCGGGTGGATAAATTCGCGGAAATATTTGTCGTCGGGCAGGGGCGCGAGCGCCGCGCCGTCCGTCGCTTTCGCCCATTTCGCCGCGTCGTATTTGATTTCGACCAAGCCGGCGATCGCGTTGTCGATCGCGTCGTAATTCATCTTTAAAATCGCGTCGCCCTTCTTGCCGTAGGACTTTTTCGCCGCCGCTTTCATGTATTCCTCGGCGCGCTCATAGGGGATCACCTCCGCGAGTTTAAAGAAAGCCGCTTGCATGACCGTGTTCGTCCGGTTGCCCAAGCCCAACGCCGCCGCTATTTTCAGCGCGTCCACCGTATAGAATTTGACGCGCTTCGAGGCGATTTGCCGCTTGACCGAGGCCGGCAGGGCCTTTTCCATGTCGGCCGCCGTCGCCCACGCCGAATTTAACAGGAACATGCCGCCCGGCTTGATGTCGGACAGCATGTCGTAGCGCGTCACATAGGAAGGGTTGTGGCAGGCGACGAAGTCCGCCTGATCGATGAGGTAGGTCGATTTGATCGGCGTGTCGCCGAAACGCAGATGCGAAATCGTAATGCCGCCGCTCTTTTTGGAGTCGTACACGAAATAGCCCTGCGCGTATTTTTCGGTGTGGTCGCCGATGATTTTGATGCTGTTCTTGTTCGCGCCCACGGTGCCGTCGCTGCCCAAGCCGTAGAACTTGCAGCGTATCGTGCCGGCGGGCGACGCGTTCAAAAACTCCGAATAATCGAGCGACGTATTCGTCACGTCGTCGGCGATTCCCACCGTGAAGTGGTTTTTCGGCGTTTTTTCAAGGAGGTTTTTATACACCGCGTAAATCATGCTGGGCGTAAATTCCTTGCTGCCCAGCCCGTACCGGCCGCCCACGACTTGAATGCCGGATTTGCCCGTCTCGATCAGCGCGCTGCAAACGTCCTGATACAGTGGCTCGCCCGCGCAGCCCGGCTCCTTCGTGCGGTCGAGCACCGCGATTTTCTTGACCGACGCGGGCAACGCCGCCGCGAACGCTTTCACGTCGAACGGGCGGTACAGGCGGACTTTCAGAACGCCGACCTTGGGCACGGTTTTGCCCGCGCCCCAACGCGCGCGCAGGGCGTTGATCGTTTCCTCGACCGCCTCCGCGCCGCTGCCCATGATGACAATCACGTATTCCGCGTCGGGCGCGCCGTAATAATCGAACAGGCGATAGGCGCGGCCGGTCAAGTTTGACACCTTGTCCATGGCCCTTTGCACGATAGCGGGCGTTTCGTCGTAAATTTTGTTGACCGCCTCGCGCGTTTGGAAATATACGTCGGGGTTCTGCGCCGTGCCGCTCTGGTGCGGGTGCTCGGGGTTCAGCGCGGCCGCCTTGAACGCGTTGACCGCTTTCATGTCGAGGAGGGGCTTCATCTCGGCGTATTCGATCACGTCTACCTTGTTGACCTCGTGGCTCGTGCGGAAGCCGTCGAAGAAGTGCAGGAACGGCACGCCCGATTCCAGCGTCGAAAGGTGGGACACCAACGCCAAATCCATGGCCTCCTGCACGCTGTTGGACGC
Source organism: Clostridiales bacterium (assembly GCA_031263605.1). Classification (GTDB taxonomy): domain Bacteria; phylum Bacillota; class Clostridia; order Christensenellales; family DUVY01; genus BNZQ01. The sequence goes on from JAISFM010000191.1 coordinate 7,438, forward strand.
GAGCATCGCAAAGCCCGTTTGGCGGCAACTCATCACGTCGGAGTGGTCGCCGAAAATGGAAAGCGCGCTTGTGGCCAAGGCCCGCGCGCTGACGTGAAAGACCGTGGGCAGCAGTTCGCCCGCGATTTTGTACATGTTGGGGATCATCAGCAGGAGCCCCTGCGAGGCGGTGAACGTGGTGGTCAGCGCGCCCGCGGCGAGGGACCCGTGCGCCGCGCCCGCCGCGCCGCCCTCGGACTGCATTTCGGCGATTCGGACGACCTGCCCGAACAGGTTTTTCGTGCCCGCGGCCGCGAGTTCGTCGGCGTATTCGGCCATAGTCGAGGACGGCGTGATGGGATAGATCGCCGCGACCTCGCTGAAAGCGTAGGCTACATGCGCCGCCGCCGTGTTTCCGTCGATTGTCATTTTCTTCATGAAGTGTACTCCTCTTACAGATAGTATATATAATTTTATATTATATAATTTTACCACGAACGCGGACGATAGTCAAACGAAAGGGGTTACGGTTTACGAAAACCGAAGTAGGAACGGAACCCCAACATATATAAAGCCAGCGCAAAGGAGCCGTTTTTTTCTTGGGCCGCGATGCCCTTTAATTCCTCGATGACTGTGTCCTGCGGCGCAAGCCTGCCGCCGGAAGTTTCAATCACTTCCTCGATGGCGGCGGGCAACGCGAGGCACATTTGGCAAAACGCGTCCTTTCGGCCCGTGACTAAACCGTAAAATTCATCCATACTGACGCGGCGTATGCGGCGGTGCTTTTTCGTTTCCCCGTCCAAACTGATTTGCCAAGCGATGTTTTGAGACTTTTTCGCTATGGCCTCTACGAGGAAACAGGCGCAATCATCGTCCGAAAGCAGTTTGTTCTGCATTTTCATGTATGTTTTTTGCCCGGACGAGGAATTCATGGTATTGTGCTTGTTCTTCATTTCGACGAATACGGTTTTGACCTTGTCGCCGTCGGGCAAGCCGATGCCGGTTTCTTTTTGATAGATAACGTCCCAACCCGCTGCGGGCACTTTGCAGTTTTGGATATAGTTGAAAATCCGTTGGTGGAAATAGCCTATGTCGTTATTATTGGATTTGTCGCGCTGGCGCAAAATCTCGTTTTTGACGATCTCTTCCCAACTGTACCGATATACTGCTTTGTCGAAAACCAACTTGATGGGATCGACAATATTGCGGTTGAATTTCGACAAGGAATAAGGGGCGAGTTTTTCCCCGTATTCCTTAATGGTGAGCCGAATATGCTCTTTGAAGTCTCTTTCGGAGATAAAGGTCAGTTCCCGCATGTTTGCGCCACCCCTTTGTAAATATTTTTAGCGACTTCATAGGCCAAGTTGACGGGTACGGCGTTGCCGACTTGTTTATATTGGCTTCCGATGCCGCCGCAAAACGCCCAGTCGTCGGGAAAGCATTGGCAGCGGGCGTTCTCCCGGACGCTGAAAGGCCGCGCTTCCAACGGGTGGCAACGGTCGGTTTGTTTTTGCGACGGGGACGTCAGCACCGTCAAGGACGGCTCGTCCAGGCTCATGCGGCGCAAAATGCCGGTTCTGCCGCCGCTCATATACCAGCAACTTTTCATATATTCTTTTGCCACAGCCTCGGGTATATCCCGCCAATAGCCGCCCGGCGGCACCAATTCAAAAATTTTGCGCTTGTTTTCCGAATACTGCGCGCCCTCGCCGGGCGGGACGCCTTGCAAAACGTCCCGCAAAACGGGCTTGTAAGAGTGCGGCGAGGGGAACGCTATTTTTATCTCATCGGCCAAATCGTTTCGGATGCCAACCGTAATCAAGCGTTCCCTTTTTTGCGCCGCGCCATAATCCCAGGCGTTTAAAACGGCTTTTTGTATCGTGTACCCGGTTTGCGCGAAAATATCCGTTATAGCCCGGTATGTATGCCCGTGGCCGTGCGTCAGCAGGCCGCGCACGTTTTCAAAGAGGAAAGTTTTGGGCTGCAATTTTTGGAGGAATACGGCGAAATGGTAAAAAAGCGTCCCCCTCGCATCGTCCAGCCCCAGCCTTTTCCCGGCATAAGAGAAAGATTGGCAGGGCGCGCCGCCTGAAAGCAAATCGAGTTCGCCCGGTTTGACGCCGAACATGCCGCATACGTCCTTTGGGGATACGTTGGCAATGTCGTCGCAGATAACGTTCCATTCGGGGCGGTTCGTTTTCAATGTGCCGGCGGCGTCTTTGTCAACTTCAATCAACGCTATGGTGTCAAACCCCGCTTTTTCAATGCCAAGCGCAAGCCCGCCGGCTCCGGCGAACAGTTCGACCGCCGTAAGGCGGGGGCAAGGCGTTGCCTGAAAATGCCGATCGGGTCGTTTTTCCGCGCGCGGGGAATACATATGTAATATGTTACCATAAAAACATGTTAAAAGCAAGTGAAATCCGTTATTTGTTCGAACGGGGCGGTCAAAAGGTTTAAAAGCCGTCCGGTTCGCCGGCGTCCGAAAATCCGTCGAAAGGCTCGTCCGGCACGGAAAACATAGCGTCCTGAACGTCCTTTACGCAGGCGGGCAGGTTTTTCTGTATGTCCCGCCCCCAAAAATGCAAAACCGTCCAGCCCAAATCTTGCAGGCGCCTGTCCGTTTCCAAATCGCGCTTTATGTTCCGCTCGATTTTTTCGACCCAATAGTCGCGGTTGTGCTTAAATTTGTGTTTTTTGTCCGCCCAATCCTTGCCGTGCCAAAATTCCCCGTCGCAAAAGACGGCGATTTTGTGTTTCGTGATGGCGATGTCGGGCTTTCCCGGCAGGCGCTTGTAATCTATCCTGTACCGGACGCCCTCTTTCCATAACGCTTTCCGCAAAAGGACTTCGATCGCCGTGTTTTTGCTTTTTATCCGGCGCATGGTGTAGCGGCGTTTCTCGTCCGTCGTGGTCGGGGAATATCCCATGATTTTAGTATACCATGAATTTTCACAAACAGCAACGGTTTCGGCCGGCAAAAAATTTTTTGCGAAACCCCGTAAAAACAGTTGACAAGAGGAAAAGAAAGGTGTATCCTATATAACATATAACACATATATTATTAGTATGTCAAAATTTCGGAAAGAAAAAGAGCCCGAAACGGCGGCGCAAGTAACGGCGCCATGGCCAAGCGGTAAGGCAGGGGCCTGCAAAGTCCCGATACTCCGGTCCGATTTCGGATGGCGCCTCCAAGCGGTCCGCTGCGGCTTTGCCCGCGCGCGATGTCGCGTCATGCGTTATGACACAGTAAGCGCGGACGGAAGTTTTTTAGGAAAAACAGACGGAAGTTTTTTGGAAAGAGCGCGAGAGAACCTTTTTGCAAAAAGGTTCTCTCGCTAAAACAAACAAACAAAATAAATAAAAAAATAGTTAAAAAAAAGGAAGTAAAACAATCATGAAACGCAACAAATTTAAAATCATAACTTTAATCGCTCTCGCGCTGGCCGCGCTGTTCGCGCTGGCGGCTTGCTCGGGGGGCGTGGCCGGCCCGGACGGGCAAGCAGGGATTCAAGGCGAGCAGGGCGAACAAGGCGAACAGGGCGTTGCCGGAACCGACGCCAAAGGCAATAAGTCGGGGGGGGGGGCAAATAGTATCGTCACCCCGTATTACGATTTGGACGAGGACGACAACGTGTACAAGACGCTGCAATACCACGACTTTTATCACCTCTTGACCAATCCCCGCACCGCCGTCGGCGAATATTTAGTGCTGCTGGGCGGCACGCACGACGCGCAGACGCAGGGCGTGATCGGGCTGATCGACGGCGTGGCGAAAGCAAAGGGGATTCGGGAAATCTATTTGTTCGACCCCTATTTGGACAATAAACTGTCCGAAAAGATCGTCGGCGTTATCGGCGGCGACCCCGCGGTTGAGCCGGTTGACCCGGATAATATCGGCAGGGTCGGCTATACGGGCAACATCTACGGCAAAACGGGCAACGGCCGCGACGATTTGACGAACGTGGAAAAATTCGATATTCCGTACGACGATTTGGAAATCAGCAAATTTACCACGAATACCTCGGGCACGCCGACCGCCCTTGCCGGGCTGCAAGGCGTTTTGACCAACCCCGACGCTTTGCAACTGAACGAAGACGGCACGGTCAAGACCCCGCAACTGCTGGTCGTCCAAAAGCAGTCCCTGCCGCAAGACCAAGTGACGGCGGCGCAAGCGGCCGCGGGCGCGGGCTATAATATCGACGCGAGCGGGCAGTTGACGCTCGAAGCCGGCGGCGCGCCGTTGTCCGCCGACCAAAAATTACAGTTGGATATTTTGGCCGGTTACGAGAACAACGATTATACCGGAAGTTACGGCGAGGACGCGGGCTTTGTGGACGACGCGGAATTGATCCGCCCGACCGGTTCGTTCAGCCGCTTTAAGGCGACGATCAAGGCGCAGTCGAGCGACGATACCGCCACCGACTTCGACGACAGAAAGACGCTGACGACCGACTTTATCAACGTCGGGCAGAGCGGCGCGATTCTCAACCGCCAATTCCTGTTCGAGGATCAATACAAGGACGCGGTGTCGGCGTATTTGACCAAGAACCTCACGACGGCGAGTTTGAAAACGGACTTCGACATTTTCACGGTTAAAAACCAAAGGCAGACGAGCGGCGGCGGCTCGACGCGCTTGAAAACCAACAAATATTTCGAAACCGCCAGTTATGAAAGAATCATCGCGACGCTGGAAAAACAAGAGGAAGCCTTGATTTATTGGGGCGGCCTGTGGTGCCCGAACAGCACGGTCTATTATTCGGCGGTGCAGCAGTACGCGAACGAAACGGGATACGAGGGCAAGGTCTTATTGTTCGACCCGAAACTGGCCGGCGGCGCGGGAACGCTTGTCAACGACCGCTATATCCGCGACTACGAGGGCAATACGGCGTCGTCCGCAAACCCGAACGGAACGACGGTGAACCCCGTTAACCCCGCGCTCAGCGACACGTATTCCAACCTCAATTCGCACGCGCGGCTGTACGCTTACCTGATCGACAACTTCTTTCCGCAATACGCCTCGGCGTGGAACAGCATCGGCGGCCTGTCCAAGGTGACGCTGAGCAGCGGCAACCTTACGAGTACGCCGACGGTCAACATCAACGACAAGCAATATACGCGTATCGTCGTGCCCGCGATCTTCGATTACAACCCGGCGGTGCAGGGCAACGTCGTGACGGCGGTAGAGGTTGAATTGACCTGGAATAAAGCGTCTTCGGGGACGGCGTATACGGGCTTGACGGGCAATCTTTATTCCGAACAAAGCACGGCGTTCGCGTACAGGGAAAGGGTGTTCAGAAACTTCTTCGCGTTTGTGGGCGCGTCCTCAAAATTCATCGAGGAGGGCTACGAGGTAAGCGTCAAGGGGCACGGGCTGGAAAACACGCTGACCGTGAAAAAGGACGGCGCGTCGGCGGACTTGACGACGTATTTCTATACGAACGCCGACACGGTCGCGGCGGGGCAGGAGCCCACCGCGCTGGCCGCGAATAAGTTTTTCAGCACAAAGGCCTACGCGAAGGGCGGGGATTCGGCCTTTGCCGCCACCTTTGCCGGGCCGAGAACGTATGCCCGCAATTTCGCCGACGCGCAAGGCACGGTATTGACCGGCGCGAACGCGGCGAAGGCGCAGGTCAAATACACAACGGCCGGCGACGCGGACGGGATTGTCGGTATCCTGCAACAACTGAAATTGGCAGCGTAGGCTGTAACGGCGCGAACGCGGGGAACCTTTTGGTTCCCCGCGTAACGCTGCGTTTCGGGAATCGAAGGAATTGAGAAGAAGGAATTGAGAATTGAGAATTGAGAAGTAAAGGTCGGGTTCCGCCTGAGTGGGCGGGTCGGCGGGCAAGATTGCAAGATTGCAAGTAGGATTGCAAGTAGGAAGTAGGAAGGTCGGTCGGGTTCCGCCCGAGCGGGCGGGTCGGCGGGCAAGATTGCAAGTAGGAAGTAGGAAGGACGAAGTAGGAAGGTCGGTCGGGTTCCGCCCGAGCGGGCGGGTCGGCGGGTATGAAACATAAAGCATAATAAAAGCCCCTTTTTGCGTAAGCGTCCGACACTTCTCAATTCTCAATTCTCAATTCTCAATTTAAAAGCCCCGCGCGTTACCGTTCATACAATAGGGTTATTCAGGGTTTAGGGTTATTGCGGGACTAAAAGACAATGGAATAGTCATTGCGAGGAGCGCGAAAGCGCGACGCGGCAATCTCAACCGGACAGGGGAACGCCCGCGCATAATGTCATTTCGAGCGAAGCCGAGAAATCTCCCACATATTCGATTAAGTCTTGTCGTCGCGTCCTTGACAATAACAGCATGAAAGTTTTTGGAAGGGGGGCGCGGGGGGCAACTTTTTTTCAAGAATGT
>JAISFM010000253.1 GCA_031263605.1 Clostridiales bacterium
GCGGCCCGGTAGTTCAGTTGGTTAGAACGCCAGCCTGTCACGTTGGAGGTCGAGAGTTCGAGTCTCTTCCGGGTCGCCAAAATTTAGGGCGTTTTTTCGGTTTCGCGCTTTTCGTTGAGGCTGCCCGAAGAAAACGGTCCGGCCAAAAAGAAAAAACGGTTGAGGATATTGGCTCAACCGTTTTTTCTTTTTCATCTTTTATGGGGGGAGGGGGACAACAGGGCGTGGGACATGAACTCGGCAAGGTCATTGCGAGGAGCGCAAAGCGCGACGCGGCAATCTCTATATAAAAAGGCGCGTTTCGTGTTCGGTAGAGATTGCTTCGTTGCTCACTGCGTTCGCTCCTCGCAATGACAAAAGTAGTGCACAGTGCACAGTGCACAGTGCATAGTCCACAGTTTCGGTCGAAGGACATTGCGCGGGCGTTCCTGTGTTCGGTAGAGATTGCTTCGTTGCTCACTGCGTTCGCTTCTCGCAATGACAACCGATAGCAACACCTCTCGCATTGCCCACTCCCTTCTTTTTACCTACTCCTTTTTAGGTTTGTGTTTTTTTGAAAACCGTGATATAATAAATACGCGTTTTTTTGTTGCCCCGACCGTTTTCTTTTGCAACCCTTGCCCGATGGGCAATCTCAAAGAAAATTGCCCTTAAAGTTATGGACGCGAAAATTCTGATTGTCGACGACGACGCTGATATGGCGAACCTGATCAGCCTTTACCTGAAAAAGGAAGGGTGGGGCGGGGACATTGCCGGCGACGGCTTGTCGGCGGCGGAGCGCGTCAAAGCGGGGCATTACGATTTGATTTTGATGGACGTGATGATGCCCGGCTTGGACGGCTTCGAGACCTTGCGGGCGATACGGGCTTTTTCCCAAATCCCCGTGATTATGCTGACGGCGCGCGGCGGGGTGATGGACAGGATCGGCGGGTTCCGCCACGGCGCGGACGATTATATAACCAAGCCCTTCGAGGCGGAGGAATTGATTTTGCGGATCAAGGCGCTGCTGCGGCGTTCCGCGCCGCGCGGCGAGATCTCCTGTGGGCCGCTGTCCGTCAATCCCGAAGCCTATACGGTCAAACTCGCGGGCAGCCCGGTCGAGATGGCGAAAAAAGAGATCCAATTGTTGGCTCTTTTGATGTCTTACGACAAGGTGTTCACGCGGGAGGAACTTTACAAAAAATTGTGGGGCGGCGACGTGAACGAGGGGAGCCGCACGGTGGACGTGCATGTCAACCGCATCCGCGAGAAATTGGGCGACCTGTGGGGCGGCCGCATAAAAACCGTGTGGAACGTAGGCTACCGTTTCGAAGTGTAAAAACAGGCCGGCGTAAAATTATGAAATTACTGTATCGGTTACTCGTCTATTTCGCGATCGACGCGGCGGTGTTCGCGTTCGCGTTTATCTTTTACCCTCAGGGCGGCGCGGCGGCGTACATGGTCATGTACTGCTTGATTCTGCTGCTGTTCAACCTCGTGTTCTTTCAAATAGAGCACGCGGTTTTTTTGAAGGGCTTGAAAAATCTTTCCGACGCGTTGGGCAAGACCGCCAAGGGCGACTATAAATACCGAATCGCGGGCTCGCACCGCGACCCGTTCGTCCAAAAAATGTCCGATAATTTCAACGCGATGGCGGCCGCCGTCGAAACGCTGGAAAACACGACCGAGAGTTTCATTTCCAACACCTCGCACGAACTGCGTTCGCCGCTGGCCTCGGTTCAAAGTTTCTTGACGGCCGTGCTGGACGGCACCGCCGCGCCCGCCGAGCGCGAAAAATACCTGTCCGTCGCCTTATCGGAAACCAAAAAACTGTCGGAAATCGTGGGCTCGATGCTGGATCTGTCGCGCCTCGACGCGGGCAACTTCCATTTGAATCTGGAAGAATTCGACCTCAACGCCCTGATTTCCGAATCCCTTCTGAAATTCGAGCGCAAAATACAGGGCAAGCGCATCGCCTTGCACATCGATTTCTATACCGAGCCGTGCGCGGTGTTCGCGGACAAAACGCTGATCGAGCAGGTGATCGTCAATCTCGTGGACAACGCGATCAAGTATTCGCCGGAAAACGCCCCGCTTCGGGTTTCCACCGATCCGGCGGGGGACAGGGTCGCGCTTTCGGTGTCCGACAAAGGCTGCGGCATCGACAAAGAGGAGCAGCGTTTGATTTTCGAGAAATTTTATCGGGTGGACAAGGCCCGCACGCCGGGCAAAAATTCGGGCACGGGCGTAGGCCTCGCGCTGGTCAAAAAAATCATTTCGATGCACGGCCAGACGATCACGGTGTACAGCGAGCCGGGCGAGGGCAGCGTGTTCACTTTCACGCTTGAACGCTGCTGACGCGGCGCGACGGATTTAAAGCGCGGCCGAGCCCCTTCAAAAGACCCGTTTACAATCACGGGGGGGGGGTAGGCGGCAAGCCTGCGATGCAGGGAGGAGGCGGCATGGGTTACGGAAAGAATGCCGGCGGAATGGCGGCCGGGGAGCGGTGGCGCGCCGTGGTGGCGGGAAAGCCCGTCGATCGGCTGCCCGTCGTGGAGTGGGCGCCGTGGTGGGGCTTGACTTTGGACCGCTGGTACGGGGAGGGCTTGAAGGCCGGGTGGCAGGGCGGCGGCGGGGCTGGGCTGGAAATCCAAAGGCATTTCGGTTTGGACGGTTGCGTGCAGAGTTATTTCAATCCCGAAACGGCGGCGACGCTGGCCGCGCCGAGCCACGGGGCGGGCGTTTTAAAGACCGAGGCCGAATACGAAAATATCCGCAAGACGCTGTTCCGCGATCCGGCGACGTGTTTGTCGAAAGAGCGCTTCGAATGGCTGAAAAAGACGCGCGCCGAGGGCGACGTGATCCACTGGTTCACGGTAGAGGGTTTCTTTTGGCACCCGCGCGACCTGTTGGGGATCGAGGCGCACCTGTTCAGTTTTTACGACGAGCCGGCGTTGCTGCGCCGGATTTGCGGGGATCACCTGCAATGGCTGAAACGGGTGATCGAATTTGTCGGCAACACGTTTCAATTCGACTTCATGAGTTTTGCCGAGGACATGAGTTACAACAACGGCCCCATGCTGTCCAAGGAACTGTTCGACGAATTTTTAGCCCCGTATTACGGGCAAATCATACCGCTGATTCAAAAGGCGGGCATACCGGTATTCATCGACAGCGACGGGAACGTCGAAAAGGCGGTGGATTGGTACGCGGGCGCGGGCGCGGACGGGATATTCCCCTTGGAGCGGCAGGCGGGCGTGGACGTTGGCCTGTACATCGACAAGCATCCCGAGATCACGTATTTGGGGCACTTTGACAAGATGCGCATGAAATACGGGGAGGCGGCGATGCGGGCGGAGTTCGAGCGTTTGCTTCCCGCCGCGCGGCGCGGCAAACTGATTTTCAGCGTCGATCACCAAACGCCGCCGGACGTTTCGATGGGCAATTACGGGATATATGTTAAATTGTTAAAAGAATACGCCGTTTTAGCGCGGCAATAGAGGTGCTGCGGCATACGGCGCGCGGGCGCGGCGCGGGCCTTTACCGTGCCTGACGCGGGCAACGGCGGGCCGCAAACCGCGGTTTTTGCCGGGATGATATGTAAAAATCCCCCGCATACCGTTTGCGCCTTGCTTTTGCGGCAACTCTAACGGGGAGAACGCCGAAACAGGGGATACCCGAAAAAGGAATAGTATACTATGGACATATATTACGAACAATACGTTATCGACGACCGCAAGGAGCGCAATAAGGGCAAAAAAGTTCTTTTTACGGCGTTCTATTATATCAACATAATCTTTGTGGCGGCCGCGCTGCTGTGGCTTTTTTTGATGTTTATGACGCCTAGCGACTCCTTGATTAACTTGATTACTTCCGGTATATTTCTCGTTTTGACGGCCGTATCCCTGTTTTTTGTGCGCCGCCAGAAAAACAGTTTGGACGTCGATTTCGACTATATCCTGTCCGACACGCGTTTGCGGATCGTGCGCGTATTCAACCGCCGCCGCCGCAAACTGTATCTCGACGTGGACGTAAAAAAGTTGGCGGCTTACGGCCCCGTGACGGCGGAGGACAGTTTCAACCGCTACGACCATACGCCCGGCGTAAAGAAGCAGTACGCGGTGCTGTCCGAGGACGAAAAAAAGATTTACTTCATGTACTACACGGACGGCCCCGACAAAACGCTGGTCTTATTCGAGCCGGACGAAACCCTGCTGCGCAATATGAGGCTTGCGATCGGTAGGGATATAGTTGCAAAAAGGTAATCGGGAATTGAGAATTGAGAATTGAAAATTGAGATGTATGACCTGTCGCGAGACAACTTTTGGTATGCTTTACGTTTCATACCCGCCGACCGAGTTGTTTTTACGGGTATTCGACCTTAACTTTTCACTTTTCACTTTTCACTTCTCAATTCCCCCTTCCTGCGCATACTAAAACCATGGAAACCGTTTATCTCGACAATGCGGCTACGACCCGCGTTCAACCCGAAACGGCGGATTTTGTCCGTTTTTTCATGACCGAGGGATATTTCAATATCGGAGCGTCCTATCCGCCCGCGTCCGCGCTTGCCGCCCGCGTCGCGGACGCGCGGAAATTTATCGCCGAATCCATGGGGGCGCGCGCGGACGAACTCTATTTCACCGGCGGCGCGACGGAAGCCAACAACCTGATTTTGCGCGGCGCGATCCGCGCGAAAAACAAAACGCTGATCGTCACGGATGGCGAGCACGCTTCCGTATACAACACGGCGCAGACTCTGAAATCGGCCTATACAGTCAAATTTGCGCCCTTAAAAAGGGACGGGCGGGTGGACGCCGACAAACTTCTCGCTTTGACGGACGAAAATACCGCTCTCGTATCGGTCATTCACGTGAACAACGAAACGGGCGCGGTCAACGATATCGCCGCTCTTTGCCGCGCGGTCAAGGCCAAAAATCCGGCCTGCCTGTTCCACAGCGACGGCGTGCAGGCCTTTGCCAAACTTCCGATCAACGTCAAAGACGCGGGCGTGGATTTCTACACGGTCAGCGGCCACAAAGCCGGCGCGCCCAAGGGTATCGCCGCGCTCTATATGAAAAAAGGCGTTCATCTCAATCCCCTGATCACAGGCGGCGGGCAGGAGAACGGCGTGCGCGCCGGCACCGAAAACGTGCCGGGGATTATGGGCTTTTATCGCGCGTTGCGCGATAATGCAGAATGCACAATGCACAATGCAGAATGGAACGGACATTTTTCTTTAAGGCTGCCCGTCAAAGATTGCCCGTCAAAAGAAAATAGTCCGACCAAAAAAGAAAAATCGGTTGAGGATTTTTTATCGGGCAACGCAGAATTAAGTCCACAGTTAAAGGACAATGCACAATGCGCAATGCGCAATGCGCAATTATCGGATAATGCGGAATGCGCAATGCACAACGCGCAAATAAAGGATCAATCCGAACTTCTCAATTCTCAATTTTCAATTCTCAATTCCAAGACTGCAACCGTGGACTGTGGACTGTGCACTGTGCACTGTGAAAAGTCCGAACTTCTCAATTCTCAATTTTCAATTCTCAATTCCAAGACCGCAACTGTGGACTGTGGACTGTGCACTGTGGACTGTAAAGCAGACAAACTGAAACAACTTCTGCGAAACAGCGGGCTGCCCCTTAAATTCAACGGCGGCGAGCCGTCCGCTCAATCCCCTTATATAACGTCGGTGTCGTTCGTCGGTTTGAGGGCGGAGACCCTTTCCAACCTATGCGCCGAGCGCGGCGTGATAATCGGCCTCGGCTCGGCTTGCGCGGCGAGCAAGGAGGGCAATCGTGTTTTGGCGGCGATGGGCTTGACCCGTCCCGAAATCGACGGCAACATCCGAATCAGTTTTTGCGCTGGCACGACGGACGGGGAAATAGAACGCGCGGCGGCGGTCATCATCGACTGCGCGAGGAAACTTTTAAACGCTTAAAGACAGAGCAAGAACGACCGCTTGCGCGGGGGCAACATTTTTTAAAAATTTTCCCCCCCGCCCCATTAAAAAAATTTCAGCATTTATTGTTGAACCGTGTCGAAAATATTTTCAAAC
>JAISFM010000328.1 GCA_031263605.1 Clostridiales bacterium
CTGACAGTAAGATTTTTATCGGGCCTGTATGCGAAAAGACCGCAAGGATTTCGCGGCGAGGTTTCGTGACGACTCTGTTCGGCGGCGCGGCGGGCGTTCGGTTCGCGGGAGGGATAGTATGCCATTGGCCAATTATCAAAGAATCGCGCAGGACATTATGGCGCGCGTCAAGGCCGGCGAGTTGCGCAAGGGCGACAAACTGGAAACCGAAAAGGAATTATGCGAAAAATACGCGGTCAGCAGAATAACGGTGCAAAAAGCGATGAAACTGCTGGGCGAGAATAGGATGGTGTACCGCGTCCCCGGCAAAGGGACGTTTGTGGGCGAGACTAAATACCGGGGCGAGAGCGAAAAAAAACTGATCGGTTTGGTGGTCTGCTCCTTTTCGGCGGCGTTCGGCATGGACATAATCCGCGCGATCGAAAAACGGGCGGACGAGCGCGGCCTTTCCATCATTCTGAAAAACTCCTATTTCGACATGGAAAAGGAGAAGGGAATCATCGAACTTCTCGTGCGGCTGAACGTGGCGGGAATCATCATACAGCCCGTGCCCGACGATATTTACAATCCGGAATTGGTGAAACTCGCTTTGAGCGGCTTCCCGCTGGTGACGCTGGACCGCGAAATGAAAGGGCTTGCGGTGCCGTTTATCGGCAGCGACAATTACGGCATCACGCGGAAAGCGGTGAAATACCTGATATCGATGGGGCATAGGAACATCTGCATGTTCACGGGGCATTTGAACGACACAAGTTCGCTGCGGCAGCGCATAGCGGGGTTCAAGGCGGAATGCGTCGAGTGCGGCGTCGCCGTGAAGGGCGGCATGTTGTTTTCGGAAATTTTCAGCGTGCAGTTGGGGGACGTGGCGCAGGCCGACGTCGAGGCCGACGTCGAGCGGATCCGGGGGCATTTGGAGCGCAACCCCGAAATCACGTGCGCGTTCGCGTCGGAGTACGCGATTGCGCGGATCATCCGCATGGCTTGCTCGAAACTCAAAAAGAAAATTCCCGACGACATGTCTCTGATAGCGTTTGACAACCACAACGACATCTTTCGCCCGACGATGACGACGTACATAAAACAGCGTCAAGCCGAAATAGGGGAGGCCGCCGCGAACGCGATAGAGGAATTGATCGTCGGCGAAAAAGCGGAAAAGCGCGTTCTTTTCGACGCCGACATCATAGACAGCGGGAGCGTGAGGCGGCGGCCGGCGGCGGTTGCCGCCGGAAGTGAAAATTGAGAATTGAGAATTGAGAAGTGTTGACCTGTCGAAAAAGAAACTTCTGTTATGCTTTATGTTTCTTACATACCGACAGAGAGTGGACAAACCGCGTCATGAACACGGCTCGGCCTTGCGAGGAGGATGCGTAAAGCGTCCGACGCGGCAATCTCTGCCGAACACGAAACGCCGCTCTTTTTATCAAAGTCTGCCACGAAAAGACGCGCAAGGCCGCCGCAAGTTAATTTCGCTACAAGTCTATTCAGAGGAACACGCACGCCTCTATGTCATGATTTGAACGAAGTCGAGAAATCCCCCACTGTTCAATTAAGATATTTTGGGGCAAATATTGTTAAATTGGCACGATCCACATTTGCATTTCTTAATGTCATTTACACAAATGCCGCTTGCCCCAATCTCCCAACAAAGCAAGTCGCACATTCCAGGATATTTCGGGTTCAAGTCTCTTGCGGTAATCAATACGGAATAATCAGTGCCGTTTATATTTTCAACAAACCCAAGCCTGTAAAAAATTCGTTTGACATGAACGTCGGGCGATACGTCTATGCAATGCGTATCGGCTAATTTTACGTGGTAATCCCGTACTAATATGTTGCAAGCCATGCTCGCAATCTTAATTCCAACCCCGTCAAAAGATAACATTCTTTTTACGAGTTCCCCGCTTGTCAGCGGGTACATTCCGCTGGTCGGTGTCCCGCTCGTCGGCGTTCCGCCCGTTGGCATTCCGCTCGTTGGCGTTCCGCCCGTCGGCGTACCGCCCGTTGGCGTACCGCCCGGCGTACCGCTTGGCGGCGGCGTTCCGCCCGTCGACGTTCCGTTCCAAATATTGGCCGCGTTACCGTTATAATAGGTTTTTATTTTTTGAACGGCGTTGTAAAAAATTGAGGACATTATGATGTTATATCGATGAAGATTGTGTGTTACGAACAAAGCCCGATAATCGTTCTCTGTTTGTAGCGCAAAGGCGTGAAAATCTTTATGCCCAATACGATCGGCAATCTTGTACGGAATGCCGAACGCTCTTTTCGCGCTTATGCCCCTATCCATAATTGCCCCCAAAAAGAATAAGTGCGGATACGCAATAAAATCGGCAACCGGTGTCGGAGGAACGCCCGCGCCGCTGTTGTGCTCATTCGTAGTTAGCCTGACAAATTCTATTTGTTGTGGTGTCATTATATATTTTACCTTCCTTTTTATATTTCATTCCTTGTCAGAACCTGTATTCACAGAACGGAACACATCTTTTCGGGTCTTTTCGCGCCCGTCCTCGTTATTTTTCCTCGTCGTAGCGTTGCTGCGTCTTTGGAAAAATGCCTTGACGGACACAAAAACCCCTCGAAAATATGTCGTTTCTTATCTGTGATGAATACAGGTTCTAAATCTTGCCGCCGCAATGCTCGCATTTTGTTGCCTCGCCCTTGTTCTTTCCGTTGCAGAATGGACAAAATATAGGCGGCAACGGGTCGGGCTGTTGTATCTGCACGGTTTCGACATTATCGACGCTCATATTTTCAACGTGAATATGTGTCGCCGTGTCCGCCGTTTCGGCGGGGTCGCGCCCTTTCCGTTCAAGTACGACGGCCTCGCCGCAAGATTTACAGGTCGCGGGGACATTATACCAATAACTTACCCGCTTAATGTTATAAACGCCCTCAAAATAAACCTCGGTACGCTTAGCATCGCCAAAGCCTACCGTTCGTGTCCTTCGCACCCTTTGCATATTAATTACGTCGTCGTATTCGGATAAATAAGGCGTATCCCCTTCTTTTAGCGCTTGGGTTTCGGAAC
>JAISFM010000334.1 GCA_031263605.1 Clostridiales bacterium
CGCGCTCCTCGCAATGACCGTCTCCCCTCCCCTTCCGAAAGGTTGTTGAAAGTTTTTGGAAGGGGGCGCGGGGGAAACCTTTTTTACAAAAAAGTTTCCCCCGCTACAACTCTAACTTCTCAATCCTCAATTCTCACTTCTCAATTTTCAATTCCCGCCGGCCATGCGCTATTCGGCTAACGAGCGCAGAAATTCGGCGCACTTCGGCAAATCCAATTTGGCAAATTCGCCCGCCAATGCGTCGGGGGCGTCCAGTTGCTTCAATTCCAATTTCCGCACGACCTTGGGGAGCAAAATGCGGTCGACCGCCTCGCGGACGTTCAGGGCGCGGCCGTCCGCCGACGTTTCCCCGCAGCAAGCCGCGTAAACCTTGACGAACGTCTCGATCTGCCTTACAATCCGGTTGCCGAACGAAATCCGGTACGGAAGCAGCAAGGCTTCTACCCGCCGGATCGCACCGTACCCCTCCGCGTCGAACGCCGCCGCGCCGACGGCTTCGTCGAACAAAGCGCGCAGCGTTGCGTAAGATACGTACTTCGGTGGAATCGCCGCCCCTTTCGCGTCCGGCTTGGGCGCGCGCCGGTCGAAATTCATCGTCAGGGCGCGGTCGTAGACCTTGTCGCTGATCTCGAAGGTGCTTTCGTCGCGGTTGGCGGTGCCGATAAACCACACGTTCGGCGGGATTTCGACCGTGTGCCCGTCCCTTAAACCCAAATACCGCTCCCTGCCGCCCTCGCGCGGGTACAACTGCACGTCGAACAATTTGATGTGCCGCGCGTTTTCGCGCTCCTCCATCAGGGACAGGAAATCCGAAAAGTAATATTCGATGCGCGACAGGTTCATTTCATCCAGCACGATGAAACAGGGCGCCTCGCGGTTCAGCGACGCTTTGTATAAAAACTGCGTGAAGGATTTCGGCGTGTATTTTTTCGTGAAGTCGTTGTAATACCCCAGCAACTCGTTTTTGTCGCGCCAAGAACTTTCCACCGCCACTAAATCGCAAACGCCGTCGATCGATTCCATGAAAATTTTGGGCAGGCTCGTCTTGCCCGTCCCGCTCATGCCCTGCAAAATCGCCATTTTGCCCGCCGCCAGCCCCGCGACGAACGTCCGAATCTCCGGCTCCCCGTAAATCAAGCCGTCCGCCGAATTTCGCGCGTACTCGATCACGTGATCCACCAGTTTCGGCAGCGTTACGCCCGTGAACGCGCGCGCCGCGCGCCGCTCGTTCTCGGCCCCGTACCCCTCCGCGCGCCGATCCAATTCGGAAAAGGCCGGGACGGGGTCGAGAACCGCGCCGCCGTCCGGGGGCGCGAAACCGCCGCCGTTTCCCCACCCGCCGTTCGGCGGCGGGAAATCCGGCGCAAAGGCGGGCGCGGCCGCGCTTTCGGGCGCGACTTCCTTGGCGATGTCGCCGGGGTCGGTAAAGACTTCGTATTCGATTAGTTTGCTGTTCGCGACTTTTGTGAACAGGTAGCCCAGATAAAATATCGCCGACAGCGCGAGCGGGGCGTAAGCGTAGGAATAGAGGGCCGTGTCGAAGAGGGCGTTGTGCGCCTTCGCGCCCTCGTAGACGAGCATATAGTTCAAGCCCGCCAGCGCGTACCAAACGAGCGATGTCAGCGTCAACACGTTATGAACCTTGTTGTACCGGACAAAAATCCCGCGCTCCAAAATGAACAGAATGATATTGGCCGCGAACGAAACGCCGACGACGCCCGTGAAAACCCAAACGAGAATCTTGTAGACCTCGGACGCGGGCAAAAAGGACAGGGCGTCGTCCCTGCCGAGGAGGATATCTAGCCCGCTCATGCGTTGCCCCGTCGCGGGGAACGCGTAAAGCGGCACGAACAGCGCGCCCATTGCGAGGAACGTCAGCACGAAGGACACCGAAACCGAGCCTTTCGACTCCTTCAATTCCTCTTTTTCGACCTTTTTCCGAAAGAACAGCCCCAAAGCGGCTTTCAGCGCGGTTAGGACGAGCCCCGCCGCGAAACAAATATAGGCGGGCGTGTACGCCGAAAGGCCGGCGTCGATCGCCTTGTAGATGTTGACGAAGTTCATGCCCGCCGTCAGGGAGACGGTCAGAAACGTCATAATCGTGAACGCCGCCGCCCCGACGCCCTCGTTTTTGCGGCGGGTCACAACTTGGAACAGCGTCAGGAAAAACGCGCCCAACACGGCCAGCGCGAACGCCAGATAAAAATACTTGTACAGGGCGTAGGCCGTTTCCGGCACCGCATAGCCGGCGAATTGAAGTTCCCCGTTCGCGCCGCTGAATACGAGCCGGAACGGGGTCAGCGGCAGCCCCGCCACGTTGGCGATCGGCACGAAAAACGACGCGATAGCCGTCGCGATCAACAAGGCGTTCAGCCCCAACGATATGTAGTTGCGGATTTTATCCCGCGTTTTTTCGTCCTTTGGCATTGGAGACCTCCTTTGGAAGGTAAAAGTTGAAAGTTGAGCATTTACAATTGACAAATTTCGGTCGTGGTTCGGTAAGACAGGTTTGTCGGAGGGTATGAAAGTTGTTGTCGGGGAACTTTGCGCGGGGCGTTCGCGCTCCTCGCAACAAGTCTAATGACACACTTTCAATTTTATCGGTGGAGATTCTTCACTGCGTTCAGAATGACAGGACTTTTTGCGCAATGTCTCCCAACCGACACTAACCACTAACCACTAATCACTACCTGCTACCTGCTACTCACTCTATCCGATACTTTTCAATTCTCAATTTTCAATTCTCAATTCCCTTGTCCGCCACTTTTCAACTTTCAATTTTCACCCTTTCCCCGCAGTGCGGGCAAACGAAACCGTCCCCCGACGTCTCGACTATGTCGCGGAAGGCGTACTTCTTTTCCCGCGCGTAGAAATCCGGCAGATCCGACAAACCGCCGCCGCCGACCGCCGCGCCGCCGTAAGGCTTGCCCGCGGCCGCCGCGTATGCCGCCGTGAATTTCTTGCCGCACGACCCGCAAACCGCCGCCGCAACCGCCGTCCCGCACACGCGGCACCGCGCCGCGTCGCCCGCCGCCGCCGTCTTCCCGCCGCAAAACGCGCACGCGCCGCCGCCGCCCGTCCGCGCCAAGCACTCGAACAGCAATTTTTGTATTCTGCGGAAGGAGTTCATGTCCGCAATCGAAACCGGCAGGACGGCGTAAAACAGCGCGCGCCCGCCCGCCTCGAACCGGACGGAATACGAATAGCCCGAATCCCCGCCGGAATCGAATGGATCCAGAAAAACGTACTTGTCGTATACGCAGCCCGCGCGGCACAGCGCGCCCGCGACGTGCTCATAGGTCTTTTTTTTGTCCCGCGCCAAGCAATGCGCCATCGGGATCAGCAGGAAACGGACGGGCCTCCCCCGCGCGCCGCGCCGCGCGCAGACCTCGATTGTGTCGAAGCCGAGCGGGGCGTTGGGCGCGCTCGCGACGGACAGCGTCCGCGTCCCGTTCCGAAAGAGGGCGTTCACCCCGCCGTCCCCGTAAACCGCGTCGTCCGGCCGGCACGTCAAACTGAAATTGCCCGCGGCGAACAGGGCGAGCATTTGACAGAAACGCCCGTAATCCTTTTGGCTCCTTTGCTGCATGGCAAATTCGCCCCGCCTCCCGCGTCCGGCGGCCGCGCCGCAGAACTTGCCGTACAGGGAATAGATGCGC
>JAISFM010000007.1 GCA_031263605.1 Clostridiales bacterium
CCCGACACGCGCCGCTAAGCACAAACACGAAAAAAACCGAGTGCCGCAAAAACACTCGGTTTCATTCAACGACAGCGGTTAAGTTTTCAAACTCCTTATGATTTTAATTTTTCCACCACACACCGCGAAAGCAGTATGTGTGAAATTATGAGCGAAATGTGTGTGAAACCCACCAAACACCCCAAAAAATACACTATTTCGCCCTCTAATCGCAGTTGTCAAATGTAGAATTACAAAAGGCGGTTATAATACTCAAAAAGAGGCGCTCGCCGCCGGGAATCAAGCACTGTCAGAATATAACAACGCTGGATTATACTTTGTCCCTTCTGAGATTGGTTTTAGCGATTATTTGGATTTTTGGATGAAAGAATACTGCGAAGTAAACTTGAAACCGGAAACGATAAAAAATTATCGTAAAAGGATTAAAAACCATATTAAGCCTGAATTCGGAAGGTACAAACTAAAATCGATCACTTCTGCCGTTTTGCAAGCGTTTATTAACAAATTATTTAACCAAGGATTTAGCCGGACGTCGTTGGCTAATTTTAAAGGGATTCTTTCAAAAGCGTTTCTTTATGCTATCGAACCCTTGAAATTTATTAAAGACAGCCCGATGTTGTATGTTAAATTACCGTCGCCGCGCGCGCCGTCCAAAATAAAAACAAGAAAAAAAACCGCATATATTTTTGCCGCGTGAAATTATAACACGGATATTCAAAAGGTTCCCCGAAGGCACAAGCACTC
Source organism: Clostridiales bacterium (assembly GCA_031263605.1). GTDB lineage: Bacteria > Bacillota > Clostridia > Christensenellales > DUVY01 > BNZQ01. The sequence goes on from JAISFM010000007.1 coordinate 745, forward strand.
ATATCCCGATGATGTTTGCATATCGCGCCGGCACCCGTCCAAGCGAAAGTTTTGCTTTCTATTGGGAAGACATTGATTTTAAGAATGCTAAAATTACGATAAACAGGCAAGTCCAATGGGATGAATGCAAAAAAGTTTGGTGTTTTAGCAACCCAAAATACGACTCGTTTAGAACGATAGAAATAGACGATGAGTTTGTTTCGCTTCTTGCAAGAGAAAAGATTCGTCAAGAGCGAGCAAGGATATATTATGCGGAACATTTCATAAATCTCTATGAAAATGAGAATATGGAAGTCAATTCACTCGGAGAAGGGTTGGAAATCCATCCTGTTTGCATTCGTGAAAACGGTGAGTTTATTTCTCCGAGGAATATGCAGCATACCGCTTCAATCATTCACCACGAAATGGTTTTCCCGACTTTTGATATGCACTCTTTCAGGAAAACGCACGGAACCATGCTTGCCGAGAAAGATGTTCCGCCCAAATATCTTCAACACCGTCTTGGCCACAAGAATATTAGAGTTACTCTGCAATATTATATTGAAAAAACAGACGGAATGGTAAAACAGGGAGTTGCAATATTAAGTAATTTATTTAAACCGTATGCGTGCGGTTTAACGGAAGACATGTATTTCGATGTGGATGTACAAGACGTGTTATCATATAATTTCTTTGATATTGATGTAGGCAGTCTAACGGAACCCGCTTATTTTGATGTCTTTTGAGTGCTTTATTAAACGGGCATTTTTTCGTATTTTGCCCGTTACGAAAAGTCCGATAAGAAGAAAACAGTCCGGCTTAATCAGAAACATCGGATAGAGTACAAATAAAGATGTCCGGTTGGGTCAATACCATGCGGCTTGCCGCATGAGCGATTAAACTATAATACTTTTAGCCTACCTGCTATTCTCGCTGCTTGCGGCGGGAATAGCAGTTCTTGTTGTCGCCAAAATCATGTCTCCCATTTTGTCGCCAAAAAAATTTTTTGGCGACAAAATGGCGACAAAACTCGATTTCACCCAAAAAGTGCGCCGAGAGGCGCACTTTTTGGGTTTGACTAAATCAATATATAATAGTCGTTTTATATGCAAATACCATATATTGTGTTAATTTGACTGCATAACGGCGACGGCGACGGCTACGGTTGCGCCGACCATGGGGTTGTTGCCCATGCCGATCAAGCCCATCATTTCAACGTGGGCGGGAACCGACGAGGAGCCGGCGAACTGTGCGTCGCTATGCATACGACCCATTGTGTCGGTCATGCCGTAACTCGCGGGGCCGGCGGCCATGTTGTCGGGGTGCAAGGTGCGGCCGGTACCGCCGCCGCTGGCGACCGAGAAGTATTTTTTGCCGTTGTCCACGGCCCATTTCTTGTACGTGCCCGCGACGGGGTGCTGAAAACGTGTCGGATTGGTCGAGTTTCCCGTGATCGAAACGTCCACTCTTTCGAGGATCATAATGGCGACGCCCTCGTTCACGTCGTCCGCGCCGTAAACGCGCACCTTGGCCTTGTCGCCGTCGGAGTACGCCCATTCTTTGACGACCTTTAAATCGCCCGTCTTATAGTCGTATTGCGTCTGCACATAGGTGAACCCGTTGATCCGCGAGATGATCTGCGCCGCGTCCTTGCCCAGGCCGTTCAGCACGACCCGCAGGGGATTTTTACGCACCTTGTTGGCGGTCTTGACGATGCCGATCGCGCCCTCGGCGGCGGCGAAACTTTCGTGCCCCGCCAAAAAGCAGAAACAATTCGTTTCCTCGCGCAACAACATCGCGCCCAAATTGCCGTGCCCGACGCCGACCGCGCGCTGTTCGGCGACGCTGCCGGGGACGCAGAACGCTTGCAAGCCGATACCGATGGCTTCGGCGGCTTCGGCGGCGGCCTTGCAGTTTTTCTTTAACGCGACTGCGCACCCCAAAGTATACGCCCACACGGCGTTTTCAAAGCAAATGCCCTGCACGCCGCGCACGATTTTGTCGCAGTCGATTCCGCGTTTCAAACAAAGATCCCGCGCCTCTTCCAAGCCTTTAATGCCGTACTCTTTCAAGCAGGCGTTGATTTTAGCAATTCTTCTGTCGTATCCTTCAAACGTAACGGCCATTTTATTAAATCCTCACTTTTTATTTTGAATAATATTTTGCAGGCAAGCGGCTGATTTAGTGGTTAGTGTCGGATAGAGTAGGGGGACGATTCGGTTAGAGTAAAGGGCGATAATAACTTCAACCGCCACTAACCACTAACCACTAATCACTATTTAACGGTGGCGTGGGTCGATATACGTCACGGCCCCGTCTTCCTCTTTGAACCGCCCGTAAGTCGCGCGGCATTTTTCCAACGCTTCGTTGGCGGAAACGCCTTTGCCGATCATTTCCAGCATCGCCCCAAGGCGGATAAACTCGTAGCCGATCACAAGGCTGTCCTTATCAAGCGCGAGTTTGCTGATATAGCCCTCGGCCATGTCGAGGTAGCGCACGCCTTTTTCCTCGGTACTGTAAATCGTGCCGACCTGCGAGCGCAAGCCCTTGCCCAAATCCTCGAGCCCCGCGCCGATGGGGAGGCCGTCCTCGGAAAACGCGCTCTGTGTCCGGCCGTAGATGATTTGCAGGAGCAGTTCCCGCATGGCGGTGTTGATCGCGTCGCACACGAGGTCGGAATTGACCGCCTCTAAAAGCGTCTTGCCCGCCAAAATTTCGCCGGCCATCGCCGCGCTGTGCGTCATGCCGGAGCAGCCGATCGTTTCGATTAAGGCTTCCTTGATGATCCCGTCCTTGACGTTCAAGGTCAATTTGCACGCGCCCTGTTGCGGGGCGCACCAGCCCACGCCGTGCGTCAAGCCCGAAATGTCCTTGATTTCCTTAGCCTGCACCCATTTCCCTTCCTCGGGGATCGGGGCGGGGCCGTGTTTCGCGCCCTTTCGGACGCAGATCATTTCCTGCACTTCTTTGCTGTAAATCATGTCTTGAACTCCTTATTCAGTGGCCGCCGCGGATTGGCTGTCAACGGGCAATCTTGCGGCGGCTAAAAATCGCACTTTTTTTAAAGGTTGAGTCGTCTTGATGAATAACACGATAAAGTATAGCACAAAATTCGACAAAGCGCAAACGCCTTGAGCCGCTCGGCGCGGATATTTTCGTGGGTTGTCTTTTGGCGGTTTTTGGGTTTAAAACAGTCAACGGCAATAAACTGCCCAAATTTCTTGCTCATAGCGATACTATGGCCAAAAAATTTTGTCGGTTTTAAACTCAAAAATTCATCTGAAATCTTGTGATTTTTACTTGCCCGTCAATTTCCCGATCAGCCGAGGCAAAGCCGTCGTATCCCTTTCGGTCAAAATGGGCGCGCCGCCGCCGTGCTTGCAGGCGTCGAATTTTTGGGTGAAGTTTTCGGCGTCGTTTTTGACGCGTTTCAACCCCGCGAAAAACGCGCCTTGAACCGCCCGCAAAAAGACGGGCGATTTTTTGCCCGCGCAGCGCGACGCGGTTAAAAGGTCGGCGTAATGGGGCAAACAGAACCCCTGGTCATTTTGAAACAAGGCGGGGAACTCCGGCTCGTTCAAAAATAGTTGGACGATGGTTTCCAAATAGATGTCCAAGGATTTTTTTAACGCGCCGCAAATCACGCAGCCCGCCAAGCCGTCCCGAATTTGCCCCGCCGCTTTGGCCGCCGCTTTCGCGTTGCCGGGGCGGGGCAAATGTTTTTCCAAATATTCGGCGCGCGTGACGGTTTGCAACGCCAAGCCGCATTTATTGCCGCCCCGCGACAACTGTTGAAAATGCTCGGAGCAAAAGCCCGTCCGGTTGACTTCCACGCGGTACAGAGGCTCCATGACCGCCTCGTTCAAATAGAGGGATACCAAGGAATCCTCTAATTTTTTGCGGAGTTTGCAAATCGGGCATTCGGACGGCTCCTTGAACGCGTTCCATATGGGGATTGTGTCGATTTTGTATATCACGGCAATAGTATACCAAAAGACGCGCGTTTTTCAAAATAGTTGTTGTTATATTTTAACATTTCTGTTATACTAATTGTATGAGGCCGACGCTCGATGAATTGAAAACGCTCGCGCTGTCCGCCGGTTTGACCGATTGCGGGCTTATCGGCACGGAAAAAGTCAACTTTTCCCATGAAGTGCGCAAAATGTGCGAAGTGAACACCTGCCGCATGTACGGCAAAACGTGGGCTTGCCCGCCCGCCGTGGGGACGATCGACGAATGCCGCGACCGTGCGCAGCAGTTTTCCGACCTGCTGCTCTTTGCGGGGAAGTACGGTTTAGAGGACAGTTTCGACTTTGAGGGCATGACGGCGGCAATGGCGGATTTTAAAATAAAGGTGCGCGTGTTCGAGGCCTCGATCCAACCGCATTTGCGAAATTATTTAATGCTGTCCAACGAGGGCTGCGGCGAATGCGGGCAGTGCGCCTATCCCGAGCCCTGCCGTTTTCCCGACCGCGCGCACGGCTCGATCGAGGCCTACGGCATATTCGTTTCCGAAACGGCGACCGCCGCCGGCGTCAAATACAACAACGGCCCGAACACGGTGACGTATTTCGGGGGCTTGTTTTTCTGATTTTGAGTCGGATGCGACGTCGTTTATAAACCGTAAAAGTAAATGCGGGCGTTCTGGAAAACGGCTTGAGGAGTGTACATATAGAAAGTTTTGAGGTATAATAGGGAGAGATGGAAGAGAAAGGAAGTAACTGTCCGCAATGCGGGAGAGAGGAGAGGCAACACCGACACGGAACAACGCCGGCTGGGACGGAACGGCGGCGGTGTGCGCTATGCGGGAAACAGTATATGATAAACCCCAAAACGCGCGGATGCTCCGAAGAAGTAAAAAAGAAAGCATTGCGGTTGCTGATAGACGGGATGAGCGGGCGCGCAATTGGCAGGCAGTTAGGGATAAGCAAAGCGAACGTGTATAATTGGGCAAAAAAAAGCCGATGCGGTGTGGATAAGTTCGAAGACTGATTTATCATAAGTCGGGAACCTCGGCAAATAGTTGCTTTTGGTGTGGACAGGTCGGTGAACAAAGAAGCCTTACAAAAGATGGTGGACGGTGCGCCTACGGCAGAGAACTACTACACCGACGGCTGTCCGGTATATTGCGACGTGATTTTTGGCGGCAAGCACAGACGAAATATCCATAACAAAAAAGACACGCATAACATTGAAAGCGTGAACTCTGACCTCCGCCATTATTTAGCGGGACTTGCAAGGCGTAGCAGATGCTTTTACAGAAGTGACCAAACCTTGTTGGCGGTGATGAGTGTCTTTGTAAATGCATACAACAACTATGGCGAATACAAGGCAAAAAACCGAATCCCCGTTAAGCATAAGTCCCTGACCCCCTCTAAACACCTCCACAAATTCAAGGAACTGCCCAAATCCTTAATCGACTTTATTCAATAACTCTTGATCTTGTCCATTCCCACACTCCGCTAATTCCTTGACAAATTGCGTTTTCATGCTATACTGTATTGGGTGCGGTTTGCGCACTCTGTCGGAGAGGAAAATTTATGAGAAACGTAAATCACAAACTTGAACGGTGCAACGTAAATCACAAACTGAAACGGTTCGCGGTTTTGGCCTTTGTTTTGGCGGCGATGCTGCTGGCGGCGGCTTGCGGCGCGGGGGGCGTGGCGGACGACCGGGGCGGCGGCTCGTATCCGAGCGAGTCCGAACCCGGGCTTTCCGGCGAAACGTCGGAAATCACCGTGACCGCGCAAGACCGCAAAATCATCTATACGCTGGATATTTACATTTGGTGCGACGATATAACGCAGGCGGTCGGGCTGATTGAAAGCAGCCTGTCCGCCGCCGACGGCGAATGGCGCGAATCCGCGAACATCAGCAAATCAAGCGCGTTTATTACCGTGCGCGTCAAATCCGAAAGGCTGTCGGAATACCAAGCGGCGATCTCCATGGCGGGCGAGGTCACCGACTATAATTTGTCCTCGCGGGACGTGTCCCTCGAATACAGCGACCTGCAAGGCCGTTTGGACTCTTTGAGAACCGAAGAAGAAGCGTTGAACGAGATGCTGGCCGCCGCGACGTCAACGGCGATGCTGTTGCAAATCAACCAACGGCTCGCCGAAGTGCGGTACAGCATTGAAAGCATTACGTCCAGTATAAAGGGCTTCGACAGCAAGGTCAGTTACAGTACCGTCAATATCCGATTGAATGTCAACCCGCCCGCCGCCGCGCCCAAAACGTTCGGCGAGAGGCTCGGCGCGACGCTGTCCGGCGCGTGGGGCGCGTTGCTTGCTTTCCTCGGGTTTCTGGTGAACGCCGCCGTCGCGCTGCTGCCGTTCTCGCCGCTTATCGCCGCCGCCGTCGGCGTCCCTATCTTCGTTTATAAACGCAAGAAAAAGAAAAAGGAAAAGGCCGCGGTTGCTGCCGCGCCGTTTGTTCGGCAGTCCCCGCCGGCACAGACCGCGCCGCTTGTACGGCAGCAGCCAACGGAAACGCCGCCGGAAACGTAAAGGCGCTTGATTTGCCGCCTACACAAACATGCGGCGCTATCTAAAATAAAAGATTTTTTGCGGGCGGCAAGCCTGCTATACGGTAATGAGAGGCAACGATAGAAAGCCCGAACTTTTAGCGCCGGCGGGCAATGCGGACGCTCTGCGGGCCGCCGTCAGGTGGGGCGCGGACGCCGTTTATTTCGGGTTGAAAAATTCCTTTAACGCCCGCGCCAAAGCCGACAATTTCGGGATGGGGGAATTGCCCGAAACGATTGCCTTTGCGCGTCAAAACGGGGTCAAGGTTTACGCCGCGTTCAATACCCTGATCCGCCAAAGCGAATTGGAAAGGGCGGCGGGGGAGGCTTTGGCCGCGTACCGGGCGGGCGCGGACGCGCTGATCGTGCAGGATTTGGGGCTGGCGGCCGAGTTGCTGCGGCGCGAGCCGGGGGTCGTTTTGCACGCAAGCACGCAGGCGGGCATACACAACGCCGAGGGCGCGCTGTACGCCAAAGAGAGGGGCTTTCGGCGCGTCATTCTGTCCCGCGAAACGCCGATTGCGGAAATACGGCGAATCAAGGAAACCGTAGGCATCGAGGCCGAGGTGTTCGTTCACGGCGCGTTGTGCGTTTCTTTTTCGGGCGCGTGCTATTTTTCGTCGGTCGCCACGGGCAACAGCGGCAATAGGGGCAGGTGCTTGCAGTTGTGCAGGAAACGGTACAGTGCACAGTGCACAGTCCACAGTCCACAGTTAAAGGATAATGCAGAATGTTTCGGACATTTTTCTTTGAGTAAGCCCGTCAAGGATTGCCCGTCAAAAGAAAATAGTCGGCTTCAAGCAGAAAAATCGGTCGGGGAACTATTATCGGGTAACAATTCCCAATTGCCCGACGATAAAGAACCCGACAATACTTCTCAATTCTCAATTTTCAATTCTCAATTATCCGGTACTTCTCAATTAAAGAACGGGTATTTGCTGTCGCCCGCCGATTTGTGCCTGTTGAACGAGTTGGATGCTTTGCGGGAGGCGGGCGTGGACTGCGTTAAAATCGAGGGGCGTATGCGCCGCCCCGAATATGTCGCCGAAACCGTCCGCTCGTACCGCCGCGCCCTCGACGGCATACCCGACCCCGACGCGCTCGGCCGATTGAAAACGGTCTATAACCGGGGCGATTATACGACGGGATACCTGTACGGCGTACAGATGAATTTTATATCGATAGATATTCAAGGGCATAAGGGCTTGTACGCGGGCGATATTTTGCGCGTAAACGGCCCGTTTTTGGAAGTGAAACGCGCGCCCGATCGGTCCTCTTGCGGCGGGGCGGGGCGCGGCAAGGGCAATAGGCTCGGGAATAGGGGGGGCGAACGAGGGGGCGGGAGAGGGTTCGAGAACGGCGACGCGTTCAAAATTTTGCGCGGCGGCGCGGAAATCGGCAGCGCGAAATGCGAAAACGGCCGCATAGTCTATTCCGGTAAGCCCCGGCCCGGCGATAAACTGCATATCACTACGTCGGCGAGGCTGAATAGGGAACTGAATATAGAGAAAAGGTAAGAGGTAAGAGGTTAGGTAATAAGTAATAGGTAATAGGTTCGGATAGAGGACTATGGAAGATGTAAGATGGAAGAGGGAAGAGGGTCGGTCGCGCGTTTCTCGCGCGGGGTGTATATTGTCGTTAGAAGTTTCGTAACAACTTTAATGGACAGGGCTTTTGCGCAACCACCCCGCCGCCTGTCGGCGGCACCCCTCCGTGGGAGGGGAATTTGTCAAAGGCGGGGGATTTCCCAATGCAGTGGGGGATTTCCCGATTATGACAGAGGCCGGCGCAAGTACTCCCGCGCGAGAAACGCGCGACCAAACCTATTACCTATTACTTATTACCTAACCTCTTACCTTTTACCTTTTACCTCTTACCTTTATTAAAAAATAAAATTTTTAATAAGATTATGCGCGATAAAAACGGAAAACTGTATTGTATCCAAACCGACGACGCGGCGGCGGTGGCCGCGCTCGAAAATTATGCGGACATGATCGTTTGGTCGCCGCAAGAGTATGCCGCGCCCGTTTTCCCGCGCTCCGAGAAGCCCGTCCTGTTGAATTTGCCCGTCTGCGCGGGGCGCGGGGATATCGCGGTTCTGACCGACAATTTTCGGCGCGGCGCGTATGCGGGCGTTGTCGCTAACAATCCCTATGCGCTCGAACTTGCGAGGGAATGGAATGTTGACGTTTTCGCGGGGTCGGGCTTGAATATCCTCAACCAAACCGCCGCCCGCGATTATAAGGACGTTTTGCTGTCGCCCGAAATCTGCGAACCCGATTACCGCTTGTTCGCCGATTGGCAGACGCGGAATTATTTTTTGTATGTGTACGGGCGGCTGCCGTTGATGACGTTGTGCCATTGCGTACAGTCCACAGTGCATAGTCCACAGTCCACAGTTAAAGGGCTGTCCGCAGCGGCGGGTCAAGGGCAAAACGAAAAAACAAAAAAGAACTCCGACAACAACTGTGGACTATGCACTGTGGACTGTAGACTGTCCTATAAAGACGAAAAGGGCAACCGATTTGAAATCTATCGGTATAAAATGTCCGCTTGCTATTTTTACCTGCTGAACGCCGTGCCGCACAACTTGGTCAAATATAAAAACAAGGTCAAACCGCATTGGTTTTTCGATTTCCGCGCTTGCCCGATCGATACTGCGTTGCGAGTTCTGGACGCTTTTTCCGACCCCGCCCCGCGCGCGCCGGAAGGGGCGTTTACGGCGGGGGCGTATTTTAAATGAGGAATGCGGTTTGATCATGCGGAATGCTTTTATAATGCAGAATGCAAAATGCAGAATTGCGGATAGGATTTTATTAAGACAGTATTGCCTGTGGGTAAGGAACGCAAAGCATATTAAAAGTTTCTTTTTCGACAGGTCAACAATTCTGCATTTTGCATTGTAAAAGCATTCTGCATTATTAAAGGATAGAGGATAAAACGGCGCGGCCGTACTTTAACCGAAAAGTTATGGATATAGAAATTGAAACAAAATTTGTTAAAACGTTTATCGAAAAACGTATGCAGGACAGATTTATATTGGAACTGTCAACCGAATTGCGGGAAGGGAAATATAGAAAGGGTCGCTGCCGTCGTTTTACCGCTTTTGACAGATTTTCCGACGGAGCGGAAAAATATTTAAAACCGCAATGTATTTACTTAAAAAACAATTACGCACGAAAAGAATGACGGGACAGTCCACAGTGCATAGTCCACAGTCCACAGTTAAGGATAAAGTACTTTGCGCATAATGTGGGAGATTTCTCGACTTCGCTCGAAATGACAGGACTTTTGCGCATTAAGGACAAAGGGTAGCGCATTCGGAATGAGAGAGGAAAGCGCGGAGCGTTCCTCTGTTTGGTAGAGATTGCCGTGTCGCGCGATCTGCGCTCCTCGTAATGACATAACAATGCACAATTCACAATTCACAATGCACAATTATGGCGCATGACAAGAGTCGGGCGCGCAAACTTCTTTGACCGACACTAATCACTAACCACTAACCACTAACTACCTATTACTATTCCCTATCCACTATTCCCTATTTCCTGATAAATATGGATACTTTAAAAACTCTTGAATACGACAAAATTTTGCATGCCCTGTCGGGGTACGCCGTTTCCGAACGCGCTAAAAACGCGATTTTGGACATTATGCCGCAGACCGATTTGGACGGCGCACGAGCCGAACTCGCCCAAACGCGCGAGGCCTTCGAGATGCTGACCCGGCACGGCGTTAACCCCGTGAGCAACTTCGACGATATTTCCCGCGTCTTGGATAAATGCGGCGCGCTGTCCACCTTGTCCGGCGAGGAAATTTTACGCGCCGCCGCCCTGCTCCGCGCCGCCCGATTGCTGAAAAACGGCATCGTTTCGGCGGGCGACCCCGCCCTCGTTACGCTGAACGCCCTCGCCGCCGCCGTCAAACTCCACAAAAATATCGAGGACGGCATTACGGGCGACTTCTCACCCTCGGGCGAGGTCAACGATTGCGCGAGCGCGAAACTCCGCTCCGTCCGCGCCAAAATCCGCGCCGCCCACGCCGCCGTCCGCGCTAAATTGCAGGGCTATTTGCGCAGTCCCGAACTTTCCAAATATTTGCAGGACGAAATCGTCACCAGCCGCCGCGACCGCTATGTGCTGTCCGTCCGCGCCCAATTCAAGGGAGAGGTTCCCGGCCTCGTGCATGACCGCTCCGCGTCGGGCGCGACGCTGTTCGTCGAGCCGCTCGCCGTCGTCGAACTCAACAACCAAATCCGCACCTTGATTTTCGACGAGCAAATCGAAACCGAACGGGTTTTGGCCGACTATACCGCGCGCCTCGCCGCGATTGCGCCCGATATGGCCGCCGCGCAGGACGCTTGCGGGGCCGCCGACGTCCTGTTCGCCAAGGCGCAATGGGCGCGGGAAACGCGGAGCGTCGAACCCGCTTTGAACGGCGCGGGCGAATGCGTTTTTTCCGGCGCGAGGCACCCGCTGATTCCCGCCGAAAAGGTCGTGCCGGTGGATATCCTGTTCGGCGGCGGCTTTTCCGTTTTGATCGTATCGGGGCCGAATACCGGCGGCAAAACCGTTATTTTGAAAACGATCGGCTTGTTTTGTTTGATGGCCGCGTCGGGGCTGTATCTGCCTTGCCGCGAACCCGCGCGCGCCGCCGTCTTTGAAAAAGTCCTCTGCGATATCGGCGACAACCAAAGCATCGAAAACGATTTAAGCACCTTTTCCTCGCATATGAGCAATATCGCCGCGATTTTGAAGGAAATGAACGGGAAATCCCTTTTGCTGCTCGACGAATTGGGCGCAGGCACCGACCCCAAAGAGGGCGCGGCCCTCGCCGCCGCTATCGTCAAGCGGTTGGCCGGGCGCGGCGTTTGCGCCGCCATTACCACGCATTACGCGGAGTTAAAGGACGAGAGCAATGCGCAATTGGACAATGCACAATTAAAGGACGGGGGCAACAATGCGCAATTGGACAGTGCACAGTGCACAGTCCACAGTCCACAGTTAAAGGACGGGGGCAACAGTGCGCAATTCACAATGCGCAATGCGCAATTAAAGGATAATGCGGAATGCGGGCGGAATGCGCAATTAGGGGATACGGGGCGTTTAACGGCAAACGGGAAAATCCGCAACGCGTCGGTGTGTTTCGACGCGACGACTTGCCGACCGACCTATAAACTGACAATCGGCATGTCGGGCGCGAGTTACGCCCTTGAAATCGCGAGGCGGCTCGGGCTGGACGAGGAAATTCTGAACGACGCGCGAAACAATATCGATTCGGGCAAACTGTCCTATGACGGGTTGATTAAACGCGCCCACCTCGCGCTCTTGGACGCGGAACGGGAACGGGACGAGGCGGCCGCGCTTTTGCGGGCGGCGGGGGACGAGCGGGACGCCCTTGTCAAAGAAAGGCAAAGGTACGCGGATTTGAACGCGGATTTGTCGCGGCGGGCAAAGGCGGAAGCCGCGAGATTGGCCGAAAAAGCCGCCGAGGAAGCCGAGGCTTTAATCGAACAAATGAAGGAGTTGTTGAAGCGCGCCGACGAGCCCGCGCTGTTCGCCATGCGCAAATTGAAAAACGAGGCCGTCGGAATCGCCGCCCGCGCGGGGATAGAGGAACCGGAACGCCCCGCCCGCCCGGCGGCCGATGCGGAAATCGTCCCCGGCGCGGCGGTCTATGTCAAGGCTTTGCGGGCGACGGGCGTCGTGTCGTCGGTCTCCCCGAAAAAGCGCGAGGCGCGGGTTCGTTTGGGCGGCGCGGAGGTCATCGTGAAATTCGGGGAAGTGTATATTCTTTAAGGCGCGTCCGCAGAGCGGCGTTGAGGCGGCCCCGCGTTATTGCCGCGCGTACTCTTGCGATATGCGTTCCCCAAAAAATTGCGGCGTAAAAGGGTTGCGTTTGGCGCGTTCTCATGGTATACTAAATAGGCATTGAATGCTATTGTCGAATTTTTTAAGACGGCGTTTTCTAACGCGGGCCTAACGACCTTTTTTATCTCGATGTTGCCGATCATCGAGTTGAAAGGCGCGATCCCGTGGGGCATCGGCTGGGGCGTTAAATGGTATAACGCCTTTTTTCTCGCGTTCGCCGGCAGTTGTTTCCCCGCGCCGTTTATCCTGTGGCTGCTGAACCCCCTGTTCAATTG
>JAISFM010000077.1 GCA_031263605.1 Clostridiales bacterium
TACCTTACAGGGAAAACGTCCGCGGCATGGGCGGGGCGGTTCAGGAAATTTACGTCACGTCCCCGCAGGAAGACATTTTACGCGTGCAGTCCTATCATTTTCGGGGGGACTTGAAAAAATACCCCGCATTTCCGATCAACGACGCGAAAAGGGAACTTGCATTCTCCGACAAAGACGGGAAGATCGAGATCGCTTCGGGCGCCATTTCGCTCGTCGCCACAAAAAATCCGTGCACCCTTGCGTTTTATTTCCGCGGCGAAAAATTGACCGCCGTGGGGAACCGTTTCGGCAGTCCGCTTTTAAGTTATATCGAAACGCCCGACGGCCCCTTTATGCGGGCGCAACTGGACGCGGATATCGGCGAAAAGGTTTACGGCCTCGGCGAGAGGTTTACGCCCTTTGTCAAAAACGGGCAGGCCGTGGATATTTATAACGAGGACGGCGGCACGTCGAGCGATCTTTCCTATAAAAATATTCCCTTTTACGTCACGAACAGGGGGTACGGCGTGTTCGTCAACGATACGGGGCCGGTTTCTTTCGAGGTGTGCTCCGAGGCGGCGATGAGGGTGCAGTTCAGCGTTCCGGGCCAAAAATTGGATTTTATGGTGATCGGCGGCGGCGGGATGAAAGATGCGGTTTCCAACTATACGCTTTTAACGGGGCGGCCCGCGCTGCCCCCCGCGTGGACTTTCGGCCTGTGGCTTTCCTCGTCCTTTACGACGTCCTACGACGAAAAGACGGTCATGAGTTTCATCGACGGAATGCGCGGGCGCGGCATCCCGCTCGGCGTGTTCCATATCGACTGTTATTGGATGCGGGAAAACGAATGGTGCGGCTTTGAATGGGACAAAACGAATTTTCCCGACGTTGAAAGTTTTTTAAAAAGGATCAAGGAAAAGGATCTCAAAGTTTGCCTCTGGATCAACCCTTATATCGGGCAGAAGTCCGCCGCGTTCGACGAGGCCGTAAGGGGCGGGTATCTTTTGAAACGCCCCGACGGGACGGTTTGGCAGGGGGATCTGTGGCAGGCGGGGCTCGCCATTGTGGACTTTACCAACCCCCGAGCGGTGGAATGGTATAAAAACAAATTGCGCGCGCTCGTCCGGCAGGGCGTGGACGCTTTCAAAACCGATTTCGGGGAAAGGATCCCCACGGACTGCGTATATTTTGACGGCAGCGATCCCGCGCGGATGCACAACTATTATACTTATCTGTATAACAAGGCCGTCTTCGAGGTGTTGGAGGACGCAAAGGGCGCGGGCGGCGCGTGCCTGTTTGCCCGCAGCGCGACGGCGGGCGGCCAGCAATTCCCCGTGCATTGGGGCGGCGATTGCGATTCCACCTATTCGTCCATGTACGAGTCCCTGCGCGGCGGGCTGTCCCTGTGCATGTCCGGCTTCGGTTTTTGGAGCCACGACATCGGCGGTTTCGAGGGGAACGCTTCCCCCGACGTTTACAAACGCTGGCTGGCGTTCGGCCTTTTGTCCACGCACTCGCGGCTGCACGGTTCTTCTTCCTATCGCGTTCCGTGGCTTTTCGGCGAGGATGCGGTGGATGTGTGCCGCGCGTTTGCCAAACTCAAAAACCGCCTGATGCCGTATATTTACGGCAACGCCGTGCGGACGCACCGTACGGGGCTGCCGTCCATGCGCCCCATGGCCATGGAGTTCGGCGAACTCGGCGCGGAGGACTGCGACCGCCAATACATGCTGGGCGACGCGCTGCTTGTCGCGCCCGTCCTGAACGCGGAGGGGATCGTGGATTTTTATCTGCCGGAAGGGGAGTGGACAAATTTTTGGACGGGCCGGAAGGTGTCCGGCGGCGGCTGGCGGCGGGAAAAGCACGGCTTTTTGACTCTGCCGCTGTACGTTCGGGAAAACAGCGTCCTGCCGCTCGGCGCCCGGGACGACAGGGCGGCCTACGATTATCGGGACGGGCTCGAACTTCGGATCTGCGCTTTGAAGGGCAGGGCGGTTCGGGAGGTTTGCGACGCGGCGGGCGAAAGGGTCTTGTCGGTAACCGCCGAAAAAGAGGGCAAGCGGGTTACGGTTTCCGTGGACGGGGCGTTTCGCGGCCTGCGCGTCACTTTGCCGGGCGTCGGGAAAATCTCCGATTTGACCGGCGGGACGCTTGTCGCGGCGGGGAAAAAGGGCGCGGAGATCGAGGTTTCCGCCGGTATTGTAAAATTTGAAATATAGTATGGAAATTCGGAGGTTCGTATGGTCGCCGTGGGCGTAGATTATTATCCCGAGCATTGGGGCAAAGAACAGTGGGATCAGGACATCGCTTTGATGGCGCGGACGGGCGTAAAGGCCGTCCGCATCGCCGAGTTCGCTTGGAGCCGTTTGGAGCCCCGCGAGGGCGAATTCGATTTCGCGTGGCTGGACGACGTCGTGGACAGGCTGTCGGGGAACGGCCTGAAAATCATTCTCTGTACGCCGACCAATTCCGCGCCCGTATGGCTTTACCGGCGGTACGGGGAAACCCTTCAAGTCGAGCGGACGGGACGCAGGGCAGACACGGGAATCCGCGGGCACCGCTGCCTGTCCAGTCCGGTTTTCCGCAGGTTCGCCGGACGGATCGTCGGCTTGTTGGCGGAGCGGTACGGCCGCCGTCCCGCGCTGATCGGTTGGCAGATCGACAACGAACTCGAAGCCAACCACTGCAACTGCCCGCACTGCGCGGCGGGTTTCCGCGCGTTTTTGCGCGAGAAATACGGGGAAATCGGCGCGCTCAACCGCGCGTGGGGCAACGATGTTTGGAGCGGCGACTTCGCTGATTTTGAGGAAATTAACACGCCGTTGGGCGACAAGTACGACTACGGCTGGCTGAACCCCTCCTATATGCTGGATTACGAGCGGTTCGCCTCGCGCTCCACGGCCGGATTTATCCGGTTCCAGCGTGACATTATACGCAAATACAGCCCCGGCAAACCCGTTACGACCAACGCGTGTTTCAGCGCGCGCACGCCCGACTATTACCGGATATTCGGGGACTTGGACGTCGCGGCCTACGACAATTACCCCTCGCTGTACAAGCAGGGGGAAAGAAGCAACCCGCAGCAGGCTTTCGTTTTAGACCTGGTACGCGGCTATAAGCGGAGCAATTTTTGGATATTGGAGCAGATGAGCGGCTCGTTCGGCTGTTGGGCGCCGATCTCCCCCGCGCCGAGGCCCGGCATGATCGCGGGTTACGCGATGCAGGCGGTCGCCCGCGGGGCGAACCTCGTTATGCACTTCCGCTGGCGGACAGCGGCGCGGGGCGCGGAAATGTTTTGTCACGGGCTGTTGGACCACAGCGGCGTGCCCGGGCGCCGCTTTCGGGAATTTGCGGAATTTTGCGCTCAAATAAACGCCCTGAACATTCCCGAGGACGCCGCGCTCAAATCTAAAGTCGCGCTGCTCTACTCCTACGAACAGGAACACGCTTTCAAAATCCAAAAGATGTCCGAGGGCTTTACCTATCGGCGGCAGGCGGAACTTTTGCACCGCGCGTATATGTCCTTGGGCGTGAACGTGGACGTGATCGAGGAAACGGCCGGCCTCTCGGGCTACGCGGTCGTCCTCGTTCCGGCGCATTTCGTGGCCGACGACGCCGTCGTCCGGAAATTGGAACGCTTTGTCCGGAGCGGCGGCACAGTTGTCGTGACCGCCCGAAGCGGCGTAAAGGATCCGTACAACGCGTGCCTGACGCGCGAGTTGCCCGGCCCTTTCGCCAAACTGTGCGGCGTCCTTGTTGACGAGTACGACCCGATCGGGGCGGGCTCCGCCGCCCTATCGACGCCGGAGGGAAAGAAGTACGCCGCGACGTGCTGGTGCGATATTTTGACGCCGCAAACGGCGGAGGTATGGGCGGCCTACGACAGCGAGTTCTATAAAGGCCGCGCGGCGGCGGTTCGGAACCGATTCGGCAAGGGACGCGCGTATTATTTGGGGACGGTGGGCGACGACGCCTTGTACCGCGATTTGGCCGTTGAAACGCTGGCGGCCGCGGGGATTCCGCACGGCGGCGTTTTGCCTCCGGGTTTTGAAATCAGCGTCCGCGAAAACGAGGGCTGTGAATTTACCTTTATTTTCAACAACGACGGCGAAGCGCGCGATTTGCGTTACGGAAAAGAAACGCTGCGCTTTAAACCTTTCGAGGTCAAGGTGACGCGCCGCCCCCCTACTCGATCCCCATGCCCTTAAAAAAGGCCGCGCTGCTTTTCCCGTGGGCGCGGTTGTAACGGCCCAGCGAAAACAGGCTGCTTTTTCGGGTCAGGCGGTTGACGTGCTCGTTGCAGGTAAAGCCCGCGGCAAAGCCCATCTCCTTTAAAATGCGGAACAGTTCCTTGTTGTACGAGCCGAACGGATAGGCCACGGCGGCGCAGTGGACGCCGGCGCGCCGCTCCAACTTTTCCTGCCATTTCGCGAGGTCGGCGCGGACGGCCTTTTCGTAATCGGCGACGCTTTCGCCCCGTTTCATTTTCAGCCCGTACCGCCCGCCGCCCCTGCCGAAACTGTGCAGGTTATAGGTGTGGTTTTGAATTTCCACCAGCCCCGAGTCCCGCATTTCCTTCATCATCTCATAGGTCAAATGCGCCCGCGTCAGGTTGACGGTTTTGTCGTCCTTCAAATAGTTGTTGTCGGTCAGGCGGCCGATCACGGACATCACGCATTTGACCCTGTGTTTTTTGAGGATCGGGAAGATGTGGACGTAATTGTTCGTATAGCCGTCGTCAAAGGTGATCATGACCGGCTTTTTCGCGATTTTGCCCGTGCCCGCGTACCGTATGAGGTCGGCGACATGGATCGGCGTGTACTTTTTTTCCAATAAATACAGGACGTCCCTTTCAAACTGCGCGGGCGTCACGTTGTATTTGCCGGGCTTTTTATGGTGCGTGCTGTGGTACATCACGATCGGCAGGGCGACGGTATCGGCGGCCGTTTCCGCTTTTGCGGGGGAAGCGGCCGCCGCCGTTTTGGCAGGGAAAGAAACGCAGGGCAGCGCGGCGAATAGGAAAGCCGCGAACAGGCCGAATAAAATTGTGAATTTCCGATGAGTAGCCATGAAGTTATTTTTTGTCATACAGGGCGTTTTATACGGGCGGATATTGGACATACTTATCGGGCGTGTTCACGTAAAGCCGTTCAGCCGTTCGTTTTTCGCTTTACGGCCCCGATTGTTTTATGCGTTATTTTCAGATCGACCTGAATTTATATCCCGCTCTGCCCGCGCGGCAGTTGCATACGGTTCTGGCCAATTTGGCGGTCAAGGATCGGGAAATCGTCAAGGGGCGCGGCCTGTTCCCGATCGGGGATTGCGGGCGGTATATCGGCCGCCATTTTCGGGGTTTAGAACGCAAAGCCCGAAAGGGCGGGCCTCTCGACGAATTTGAGAAGTGGCTGTACGACAATCATTCCGTGATCGAAAGCGCGGCCGAGTCCGTCAAGGCCGACAACGGGGCGTTCCGAAAACTGCCCTACGCGGGCGGCGTGCCGCGCGCATACCGGTTTGCGGGGCGCGTTTTAAAGCACGCCGACGGGCATGTGACCGAGGAGTGGATTCAAAACGCGGTCGAAGCCTATCAGGCCAAGGAAAGTTTCGAGTATCGGGAATTGGTTTATTTGCCGCTCGCGTTCCGGTGCGCCGCGCTGGAATTTTTGTGCGC